>JBNMGO010000018.1:0-10352 GCA_050872285.1 Anaerotignum sp. | reverse complement strand
TTAACATGAAAAGTAAAATTTTGTAAATATTTTTGTGCATAAAAATTATAAAAAGAATACTACAATATTCGCGCTTTGTGAAAAGTACGCTCGCAGGTATTTTTTTCCTTTTCTGGCATAGGATGAGAAAAGAAGGGAGGACGAGCCAATGCAGACAGAGGCAGTTTGGCGTGCATTGCCGAGAAAAATACGGGAGGTGCTTGCGGAGGAGAAGCTGCGCGATTTGCAGGAAATCCGCCTGCGCAGCGGACAGCCCCTGCTTTTAAAGAAGGAGAATCAGCTGTTTTCTCTGGGAAAGGAGGGGGCATTTCTGCCTGCGGCGGATGAAAAGGGGATACGCATTTCCATGGCGGATCTGCGCGAAACGGTTTCGCTTCTGAGCGGCTATTCGCTTTACGCCTTTGAGGAAGAACTGCGGCAGGGTTACCTTACTATCGAAGGCGGACATCGGGTCGGCTTCTGCGGCAAGGCGGTTCTGGAAAACGGCGAAATCCGCACACTGCGGCAAATTAACGCCCTGAATATCCGCATTGCAAGAGAGCGGAAGGGATGGGGCGAGGCACTTCTGCCCCTTCTGCTGGAGCAGGATACGCTTTGCCATACGCTGCTTGTTTCGCCGCCGGGCTGCGGCAAGACAACGCTTCTGCGCGACCTTATCTGCTGCCTGAGCGAGAGCGGAAAAACGGTCGGCGTGGTGGATGAACGCGGAGAGATTGCGCCGCTCAGAGACGGTATGCCGCAGATGGATGTCGGCCCCTGTACGGATATTCTGGAGGGCTGCCCGAAGGCGAAGGGCATGACACTGCTGCTGCGGAGCATGTCGCCCGATATTATCGCAGTGGATGAACTGGGCAGGCGAGAGGATGTTGCCGCGGTGGAGGAGGTTTTAAATGCAGGGGTGAAGCTGATTGCGACCGCGCATGGACGGGATTTTGCCGATATTGAAACCAGACCGCAGCTGCGTGCCCTTGTTCGCAGGAAAATTTTTGAACGGTATCTTTTTCTTTCCAACCGCAGCGGCACAGGCACGATAGAGGAGCTGCGCGACAGGGAGGGAAAAGTGATTGCAAAAGAGGGAAAAATCATAAAAAAGGGGGGAGGAGCATGATGCGGTTGCTTGGCAGTGCACTTGTGCTTGGCGCGACGCTCTGGTTCGGGGCATATTTCGCGGCAAAGGAAAAATACCGCCTGCAGGAGCTGGCAGAGCTGGAACGGGCGGTTCTCCTGCTGCAAAGCCAGATTGCCTATCTTTCCGCCCCCCTGCCTGAGGTTCTGGAAAGCATCAGCTGGAAGGCAGAGGGCGTGATTGGCGAGATTTTCGCGCAGGCGGCGGCAGCCATGGCGGAGCGGGAAAAGGCTTCTGCGGAGGAAATCTGGACAGAGGCTTGGTCGAAACGGCGAAATCAGATTTTTCTGACGGCGGAGGATTTAGATATGGTGCTTTCCTTCGGGAAAACCCTCGGATATCTGGATAAGGCACAGCAGGAGGGGAGCATTTCTCTTTTGCTGCGGTATCTGGAGCAGGCGTTGACGCAGGGCAGAAAACGATTGGCGAAAAACGGCAGGCTTTATTAAGGCATCGGTGGACTTTCGGGGTTGCTTATCATCGTAACAATGCTGTGAAGGGGGAGAGAAAATGGAAATCAATATTGTGTTTCGGATTGCGGCGGTGGGGATTCTGGTGGCGGTGCTGAACCAGGTGCTGATGCGCGCAGGCAGAGAGGAGCAGGCAATGCTGACAACGCTTGCAGGTCTGGTTGTGGTGCTGTTCTGGGTGATTCAGTATATCAGCCAGCTGTTTGATACGGTGCAGACCTTATTTCAGCTTTGAGGGGGCGAGCGGATGGAGATGGGAAAAATCATTGCCCTCGGACTGGTGGGGACGATATTTGCCGTTCTGCTGAAAAAGGAAAATCCGCAGCTTGCGATGCTCCTTGCTGCTGTGACGGGGATTCTGATTTTCGGGATGATTTGCGTGCCGTTGGGAAACCTCATCGGCTTACTGCGCGAAACGGCGGAAACCGCAGGGGTCGGGGACGGCTATTTTGCGGTGGTGCTGAAGGTGATTGGCATAGCGTACCTGACGCAGTTCGGCGCACAGCTTTGCGCGGATGCAGGAGAAGGAACGGTTGCGGCAAAAATTGAACTGGCAGGGAAGATTCTGATGATGACGGCGGCGGCACCGGTGCTGATTAGCTTGTTGGAACTGGTGATGGGTCTGGTTTAGGAGGGGGCAGGATGAAAAAATGGGGATTGTTTCTGGTTCTGCTCCTTTTCCTTCTGCCAAGGGTTGCCTATGCGGAGGAAACGGCGGATGCGGTCAGCATAGAAAGCGAACTGGAAAAGCTGGATACGGCTGCTGTGGATGCGGCGGCGGAGGAAATGGACGCGGAGGTTGGCTTTTCTGATTTGCTGACGGAAATCCTTTCGGGAGAATTTGATTTTACCTTTGCAAACGTGAAGGAGAAGGCTCTGGAATTGGCGTTCGGGGAGCTGCGCGTGCAGGGCAGGCTTCTGGCACAGCTGGTGCTGATTGTGATTCTGAGCGCGATTCTGAAGCAGTGCAGTGATTCCTTTCAGGGGAAAAATGTGGGCGAAATGGGGTTTTATGTCTGCTACATGGTGTTGATTGTGGTGATTCTGACCTCGTTTTACAGCATTTCGCAGTCAGTTGTGGAGCGGATGCGGGGACTATGTGGCGTGTTTGGGACGATGGTACCCATTTTTCTGGTGCTTTCCGCTTCTTCGGGGAACCTGACGCAAAGTGCCTTGATGGGTCCGACGCTGATGGGCGGCGCGGCGGCACTTTCCGCTGCCATCAGCTATGTGCTGATTCCTGCCATTCTGTTTGCGATTGCCTTGGAGATGACAGACCATATTTCCGAAAAGCCGATTCTGGGGAAATTTGCGGAGCTGTTGCGGCAGTGCATTTCCTGGGGAATGAAGGGGGCGGCGATGGTTTTTATGCTCCTGCTTTCCTTACAGAAAATCGGCGGCGGTGCGCTGAACGGCTTAGCGGCAAAAACGGCGAAAATCGCAGTCGGGGCGGTGCCGGTGGTTGGGGATGTGATGGGCGGTGCGGTGGAAACGGCGGCGGCTGTGGCAGGAACGCTGAAAAGCGGCACACTGGTTGCGGCGGCTGTACTGTTGCTTCTGCTTTGTCTGCCCTTGCTCATCAAGTTGTTTATCATTCTGCTGGTGTTTCGGCTGACGGCGGCAGCGGCGGAGTTTATCTGCGAGGAGAGATTGGTGGAGTGCATTGCGGCGGCAGGGGAATATACGGGGCTGCTGCTCGGGGTTGTTTTTCTGGGCGAAGGGATGTTTTTATTTTCGGCGTTGCTTTTGTTGGGAGGCTTGTAGGCATGATGGCGGCATTTGCGGCATATATTAAAACCATAACTGCGTTGACGGTTTTCTCGGCTCTGGTGGGGCTGCTTCTGCCGGATGGAAAATACCGCCGCTATACGGAGCTGGTACTGGGAATTCTGGTGCTGACGGCGGTGCTGCGTCCGCTGCTTGGGCTGTTTCATGCGGCGGAGACGGGAGATTTGCCTTTGGCGAGGATAGAGCAGGAATGGTCGGATACATACAACGGATACGGAGAAGAAGGGTGAGAGGATGCAAAAGAATCTGTGGAAGGGGTTATTTCGCCCCGAAAACAAGAAGCTGCGGAGCAATATTTTTCTGGCACTTCTGGCAGGGGTGCTGCTTCTGGCAATGGGAAAAAGCTTTTTTAATGGAGAAAAGGAAACGCCTGTGCAGGCGGAAACGCAGACAGTTTCCGACACGACAGAGCGGGAAACGGAAACGCGGATGGCGGAGCTTCTTTCCAAGGTGCAGGGGGCAGGCGCGGTGGATGTGATGCTGACCTACTGCAAAACGGAGGAGCGTACCATTGCACAGGATGAGATACGGGAGGAATCGGGGGGGGACGGCAAATTCCGCGTGGAGCAGAAGACGGTGCTGACCGAGGAAAAGGGCGGCAATACCGCGCCGTTCATCCTTTCGGAAAATGCCCCTGTGATTGAAGGGGTGGTCATTGTTGCGGAGGGCGGCGGAGATGCCACGGTGCAGGCGGCACTGCATCAGGCGGCAGAGGCACTTTGCAATGTGCCGGCACATAAAATTGCGGTTTTGCAGATGAAATAAAATATCAAATCATGCAGAATAGAGGGGGAAAGGGTATGTTTGTCATCAAAAGAAATCAGGTTGTGGTTACGGCGTTGGCGGTGATGATTGCGGCGGCAGGCTATCTGAATTTTCAGGAAAGCCGCTCTTCCGAGGGAAAGCAGACGGCGTTGCAGTTAACCGAAGAAGGGGATGTGACGGCTCTGGTGGATTATTCCGCCCTGCCGGATGATGCGGACGGCGCGGAATTAGACCCGATTACGGCGGAAACCACGGGGGACGGCGCGGCGGTTTATGTTTCGGCAAACGGGGAAAGCTCGGCTTATTTTGCGGAGGCAAAGCTGAACCGGGAGCAGTCCCGTGCGAAGGAAAAGGATATCCTGACGGAAATGCTCAATAACGAAAACATCACCGAGGAGCAGAAGGCAAAATGCACCGAAAGCATGCTGACCTTGCAGGAGCGGATGGAGAAGGAAAGCGCCGCGGAGGCAATGATTCAATCCAAGGGGTTCAAGCAGGCGTATGTCCGCATGGATAACGACACGGTGGATGTGGTTGTGGATGCGGTGAAGCTGACGGATCAGGACGTTGCACAGATTGAGGATATCGTGCAGAGAAAAACAGGGATGCCTGCCGATAAAATCCGCATCAGCACCTTACAGAAATAAGAAAACAGACGAAGGCAGTGGGAATAAAATCCGAATACTGCCTTCTTTTTTATGCATAAAATGGTGCATAATTCGTTGCAAAATGGGCGAATATCTGTTATACTCATATCATAATTATGCGTGAATATATTGTTTTGCAAAAACAGGAGATAGAGAAAACAGGAGGGATTACACATGTCTGAAAGTAAAACAAACGGTCAGATTCAGATTGCGGATGAGGTTGTTGGCGTAATCGCTACAACAGCCGCACTTGAAGTAGAAGGCGTGGTTGCCGGCGGCGGCAAGGGCTTTGTGGAGCTGTTCGGCAAAAAAGGTCACACCAAATGCGCGAAAATCACCAAGGATGAAAACGAAGCCGTTCTGGATATGGATATCATCGTAAAATTCGGCACAAAGGTGCAGAACGCTGCCAAGGAAGTGCAGGAAAAGGTGAAATCCACAGTGGAAACCATGACGGGACTTTCCGTTGCGGCAGTGAATGTCAGCGTTTGCGGCATTGTGAAGGTAACGGAAGCAAAGGCAGAGGAAGAAGAATAATCGTGAAAAACGGCGGGTCTCATGGCTATCTGAGGCCCTTGCTTATTTTTTAAGTGCGCCGTTGGTTGAAGAATAATGGAGGGATACTATGAGCCGTAGAGGTGCGAGAAGAAATGCGTTTTACCTGCTGTTCCAGATGGATTTCAGCGAAGCAGAAGAATTTGAACAGGTGAAGGAGCTTTTCTTTGCGGAACAGGAAGAACCTGTAGAAGAAGAGGATAAGGAATTTATTCTTTCCGAGGTGGAGGGCGTGCATGCCCACATGGCGGAAATTGACGAAATGATTACAGCAAGCGCAAACGGATGGGATCCTGCGCGGATGAACAAGGTGGATTTGGCGATTCTGCGTCTGGCAGTGTATGAAATGAAATTCGGGGAAACCCCTGTCGGCGTTGCCATCAATGAAGCAGTGGAACTGGCGAAAAAATTCAGCTCAGATGAAGCACCTGCCTTTATCAACGGTGTACTGGGCAAAGTAATCAGATGATAGAGCCGAAGGTGTTCTCGGTTGGGCAGATTAACCGCTATATCAAAAATCTGCTGGAAAATGATTTTATACTGAACAGCCTGCTGGTGCAGGGGGAGATTTCCAATTTTAAGGCACATTCGAGCGGTCATTGGTATTTTACCCTTAAGGATGCACAGGGGGCGATTGCCTGCGTGATGTTTATGCAGGATGCGGCGCAGGTGCCTTTTCTGCCCGAAAACGGGATGCAGGTCATTTTATTCGGACATGTTTCCCTGTATGAAAAAACGGGGCAGTATCAGCTTTATGGTGAATTTCTGGAGCCGGTCGGCATGGGTGCTTTACAGCTTGCCTTTGAGCAGATGAAGGAAAAGCTTGCGGCGGAGGGACTGTTTGATGCGGATTTTAAACGGGAGATTCCCGAAAATGTCGGCTGTATTGCGGTTATCACCTCTCCGACAGGCGCGGCGGTGCGCGATATCATCCAGATTGCAAAACGGCGCGACCCGAGAGTGAAGCTTGCCGTATTCCCGACATTGGTGCAGGGGGAAGCTGCCGCGGCGGATATTGTGAAAAGCCTGAAAGCGGCGAACAGCTGGGGCAAGGCAGATGTGATTATTCTGGGACGCGGCGGCGGTTCGATGGAGGATTTATGGGCGTTTAACGAGGAAAGCGTGGCAAGAGCCATTTTTGCTTCGGAGCTGCCTGTGATTTCTGCCGTTGGGCATGAAACGGATTTTACGATTGCCGATTTTGTTTCGGATCTGCGTGCGCCGACACCTTCTGCGGCGGCAGAACTTGCAACGACAAGGCTTGCGGACAGGCAGGAGGATGCAAAGGCACTGGCAGAACGCTTGGAACGAGATTTGCAGGCGGTGCTGACGGAAGAGAAACGGAGACTGGAATTTCTCAAGGAACGCCCTGTGCTGAAACGCCCGTTGGAATTCATTCAGAAAAAGGAGCGCGCGCTTGCGGAGCAGGAACGGCTTCTGTATAAGGAGACGGCAGGACAGGTGCAGAGACTCAGCCGCGGACTTCTGACGGCAGAGGGCAGGCTTGCGGCAGTTTCGCCGTTTTCTGTGATGAACCGCGGCTATGCCATGCTGATGGATGAGAAAGGAACACCGCTCACAACGGCACAGGCGGCGGAAATCGGGCAGGCGGTGCAGCTTCGCATGAAGGACGGCATTTTGCAGGCAGAGGTGACAGGAAAGGCGGTATTTGCCGATGGCGAGAAAGAAACAAACCTTTGATGAAGCAATGGAACGCTTAGAAGAAATTGTAGAACAGCTGGAACAGGAGGAGGTCTCCCTGGAGACGGCTGTTTCGTTGTATAAAGAAGGGCTGACTCTTGCGGCACTGTGCAGAGAAAAACTTTCTGCGGCGGAGGGAGAAATCGTTCTGCTCAGAAAGGAAGCAGGGCTCTGGCAGGAGAAGCCGTTTCAGGCGGAGGTGGAAGAATGATGGATTTGAAGCAGGAAATGAAGGAACGCTGTGCCTATATTGAGCAGGCACTGGAGCAGGCAGTACCCGAACAGAAGGACTTTCCGCCTGTGATTTTTGAAGCCATGCGCTACAGCCTTCTGGCAGGGGGCAAGCGACTGCGCCCGATGATGGTTCTGGCGGCGTGTGAAGCGGTCGGCGGCAAGAAGGAGGATGCGCTGCCCTTTGCGTGTGCATTGGAAATGATTCATACCTATTCGCTGATTCATGATGACCTGCCTGCGATGGATAATGATGATTACCGCAGGGGGAGACTGACGAACCATAAGGTTTTCGGCGAGGATATGGCGATTCTGGCAGGAGATGGGCTGCTGCACCATGCCATGGAAACGATGGCGGATGCCTGCGTGAAAAACCCCACACCCCAGACAACAGGTGCCATGAAAGCGATTGCACACGGCGCAGGCGTGCAGGGCATGCTTGTGGGGCAGGTGGTGGATGTTTTCATGGAAGGAAAGCCACTGGATATCAAAACACTTGATTTTATCCACCTGCATAAAACGGCGGCAATGATTCGCGGCGCACTGGAAGCAGGTGCTATCTGCGGCGGTGCGGACGAAAAAACCGTTGCGGCGTTTGCACTGGCAGGCGAAAAAATCGGCGTTGCATTCCAGATTCTGGATGATATTCTGGATGTGACAAGCACGCTTGAGGAATTGGGTAAACCTATCCACAGCGACGAAAAGAATCAGAAAACAACGTATGTGACGTTATTCGGGATTGAAAAATCGAGAGAGATTGCGGCAAGGCTTTCCGCTGAGGCTGTTTCCATCTGGGAGGAGCAGGGCGAAAGCTGTGCATTTTTATTAGAGTTGACAAAGTATCTTACAACCAGAACATTCTGAGAGATTTTGAGAGGGTTGTGGGAATAGAGAGTTGGTGAAACCGTGGACGGTATTTTAAAGCATATCCAATCCACTGAAGATATAAAGAAATTAAACGAAAAAGAATTAAAACAGCTTTGCAGAGAGCTGCGGAGGTTCCTGTTGCAGAAGGTATCCAAAACAGGGGGGCATCTTGCGTCCAATCTGGGGATTGTGGAGCTGACCGTAGCACTGGAGTACTGCTTTCATCTGCCTGAGGATAAAATCGTCTGGGATGTTGGACATCAGGCGTATATCCATAAAATGCTGACGGGCAGAAAGGAAGGCTTTGACCATCTGCGGCAGTTGGACGGGCTAAGCGGATTCCCCAAGCCGACAGAGAGTGACTGTGATGCCTTTGCGGCAGGGCATAGCTCTACTTCCATTTCCGCAGCGTTTGGGCTTGCCAAGGCAAGAGATTTAACAGGCGGAAAGGAACACGTCATTGCGGTCATCGGGGACGGCTCCATGACGGGCGGTTTGGCGTATGAAGCACTGAACAATGTCGGCAAGGAGCATACCAGAATGATTGTCATTCTGAATGATAACCAGATGTCCATTGATACGAATGTCGGTGCCATCAGCCGCCATCTGAACAGCCTGCGGACAAGCTATCAGTACCGCGGCTGGAAGGAAGCGGTCAAGCAATTCCGTGATAACGTGCCTGTCATCGGCGAAGGAACGTATCAGGTGTTGAAAAACGTGCGTGACGGGGCGAAAATGCTCCTGACAGGCGGCGCTTTGTTTGAACAGCTTGGGTTTAAATATATCTGCCCTGTGGATGGGCATGATTTGCCCGACCTGATTGAACTCTTTGAAAATGTGAAGGAAATGAACCGCCCTGTGCTCATTCATGTGAAAACGATTAAGGGCAAGGGCTATCCTTATGCGGAGGAACGCCCCTGGGCATATCATGGCGTGGGTGCGTTTGATTTGAAAACGGGACAGCCGCTTTCCAAGGGCGGCAGAAGCTGGTCTTCTGTTTTTGGGGATAAAATGGTGGAAATCGGGAAGAAGAACCCGAAGGTCGCAGGGATTACGGCGGCAATGAGCGGCGGCACAGGCTTTGAAAAATTTCAGAGAGCCTTCCCGAAACGCTTTTTTGATGTTGCCATTGCGGAACAGCATGGCACAACCTTTGCGGCAGGTCTGGCAAAGGGCGGCGTGACACCTGTTTTCGCTGTCTATTCCTCTTTTTTACAGCGGGCGTATGACCAGATTGTGCATGATGTCTGTATGCAGAACCTGCACGTTGTATTTGCGATTGACCGCGCAGGGATTGTCGGGGCGGACGGAGAAACCCATCAGGGCGTTTTCGATATCTCCTTCCTGAGCCATATCCCAAATATGACGGTGCTTTCGCCAAAGAACGCATGGGAACTGGAAGAAATGCTTGATTTTGCGGTGAATGAATGGAATGGTCCGATTGCGGTGCGCTACCCCAGAGGGACGGCAGAAACCGCATTTGCGGAGCAGAAGGAGCCGATTACATACGGCAAAGCGGAGGTTATTCAGAAAGGCGAGGGCATTGCCATTCTTGCGGAAGGACACATGCTGAAGCCGGCGGCAGAGGCGGCAAAACGCTTAGAGGCAGAGGGGCATCACCCCATGCTTGTGAATATGCGGTTTCTGAACCCTCTGGATGAAGAATTGCTGAAAGAAATCGCGGAAACGTGCGCCCATATTGTGACGGTGGAGGATAACCTCCGCAAGGGCGGCTTCGGCTCAAAGGTACTGGAATACTACGGGGATGCAGGGATACAGGCGGATGTGCTGAATCTGGCATTTCCCGATAAATATATCGAACAGGGCACGCAGGCACAGCTTTTTGAAAGATACGGGCTGGATGCCGCGGGCATTTACAGAAGCATCAAGGAAAGATTGGGAGAATGACCATGGCAGAAAAGGTTGAAAAGGAAAGATTAGACGTTTTACTGGTACAGCAGGGTCTGGCAAACTCCAGAGAACTGGCGAAGGCGTACATCATGGCAGGCAATGTCTACGTTGACGGGCAGAAGGAGGATAAGGCAGGCACGAAGGTTGCGGTGACAGCAAAGCTTGAGGTAAAGGGCAATCAGATGAAATATGTCAGCCGCGGCGGCTATAAGCTGGAAAAGGCAATGGATGTATTCGGCATCCGTCTGGATGGGAAAATCTGTCTGGATATCGGCGCATCGACCGGCGGCT
>JBNMGO010000134.1:0-4547 GCA_050872285.1 Anaerotignum sp. | reverse complement strand
GTATAATTGCTTGTTGCTACGGTTTGTACGAAAATCTAAATATGAAAAGTATAGAGGTTTGCCCTTTGCATCAACCGAATACCTTTTCGCAAAGCTTTTTCCCTGTCGGTGTCACAGCCAGACCGCCTTCTGCGGTTTCCTTCAGACTGGAGGACATCGTATCGCCGATTTTCTTCATCGCTACGATAACCTCATCCGCGGGAATGTGGCTTTCCACGCCTGCCAGTGCCAGTTCAGCCGCTACCAGAGCATTGCCTACGCCGCCGGCATTTCTTTTGATACAGGGGATTTCAACCAGACCTGCAACAGGGTCGCAGACCAGACCGAGAATATTTTTCAGTGCGATTGCACAGGCATGTTCACACTGCTTGGGTGTGCCGCCGCACAGCTCTACCATTGCCGCAGCTGCCATTGCGCTTGCCGCGCCGCATTCTGCCTGACAGCCGCCTGCCGCCCCTGCCACGCTGGCATTCGTTGCAATCACGATACCAACCGCAGATGCAGTAAACAGTGCCATAACCAAATCCTGATCGGGAATATTTCTTTCTTCCTGTAATGTCAGCAGTGCAGAAGGAAGAATCCCGCAGCTGCCCGCTGTCGGGGATGCCACGATTCTGCCCATGCAGGCATTTGTCTGTGCTACCGCAACTGCTTTCATCATTGCATTGCCGAAGAAATGACCTGCAATATTTTTGCCTGCCTTCAATGCTTCATTCAGCTTGTAGGCATCGCCGCCTGTCAGTCCGCTGGCAGAACGTTTGTCCTTATCCAGCCCATCCTGTACGGATTCCTTCATTACCTGCAGGGAACGTTCCATGGTTGCGAACATTTCTTCTTCTGTTTTTTCTGTCATTGCCGCCTGTGTTTTCAGAACCAGCTCGGAAAGCTTTAAGCCTCTCTTTTCCGCTTCGTTTACCAGTTCGGCAATAGAATCATATTTTAACAAGTTCTCCGCCTCTCCTTCTTAAATTGCTTTCAGAATTGTGGATGCGTGAATATGGGGACATTCCATGATTGCATCATTGATGGACTCATCCACATGACCGTCAATCTCGATTGTCATAACAGCTGTACCGCCCTTATGGTCTCTGCCCAGAGAGAACCCATGGATGTTTACACCCTTGTCCGCCAGAATGTTTGTTACCACGGCAATCATGCCGGGAACGTCATCATGGGGGATAACCAATGTATCGGATTTACCGGAAATCGATACCTCTGTATCATTGATTTTGTTGATGACAATATTGCCACCGCCGATGGATGCGCCGCGAACCAGGGCAGTTCTGCCTGTTTCGTCTGTCAGCGTAATTTCCGCCGTATTGGGGTGTGCGCCGTCAATATCTTCTTCGATAAAGGTAAAATCCAGACCTTCCTCTGTCGCAATCTGCATGCTGTTGCGGATACGGGCATCGTCTGTATCCATACCCAGAATCCCTGCAATCACAGCCTTATCCGTACCGTGACCCTTATAAGTCTTGGCAAAGGAGCCGCTGAACTGAATCACAGCCTTCACGGGCTTTTTGCCCAGAACCGTACGGGCATATTTCCCGATACGCACTGCACCTGCTGTATGAGAGCTGGAAGGACCAATCATAATAGGCCCGATGATATCAAATACCTGTAACACTAAAATCCCTCCTAACCTTATTTCAATTTTTTACCGATAAACCGGGCGTTTTTTGACAGAAATCCGCATAATTTATCGACCTTCCCAATTATATATGATTAAATTCAACAAAGTCAATAGGTATCCCTAAAAAAGTTCCTTGTAGAAAGACATTTTTTTCACATTTTCAGATATTTGTCCTTGACAAAAATACATTCGTGTTATTTTCTACAAAATTTCAAAAAAAAATAAAAATCTTTTCCATAAAAACGAAAAATTACAAGAAAAAAGCCCCATTCTTTCGAATGGGGCGAAGCCATAAAAGCCGCAGTTTTTAACTTAATACATTACATGTATCCGTTCATGCCGGGGTCGGGCATTGCGGGTGCGTTTTTCGCAGGCAGCTCTGCAACAACCGCTTCTGTTGTCAGGAATGTGGATGCCACGCTGGTTGCGTTCTGCAATGCGCTTCTTGTTACCTTTGCAGGGTCAAGGATACCTGCTTCTACCATTTCCACATATTCCTCTGTCAGTGCGTTGAAGCCCATGCTGTCGTTCAGCTCTTTTACCTTGTTTACAATTACAGAGCCTTCCAGACCTGCGTTTGCAACAATCTGACGCAGAGGTGCTTCCAGTGCCTTGATAACGATATCCGCACCTGTTTTTTCATCCCCAGTCAGGTCTGCGCAGGCTGCTTTTACCTTATCAATCGCATGCACCAGAGCAGTACCGCCGCCGGCTACAATGCCTTCTTCCACTGCCGCCTTTGTTGCCGCCAGTGCATCCTCCATACGCAGCTTCTTTTCCTTCATTTCTGTTTCTGTAGCCGCACCAACCTTGATGACAGCTACGCCGCCGGAAAGCTTTGCCAGTCTTTCCTGATATTTTTCCTTATCAAATGCGGAATCTGTTTCTTCCATGCCTTTTTTAATCTGTGCAATACGCGCTTCGATGGCAGCCTTGTCGCCTGCACCGTCTGCGATGATGGTTGTTTCTTTTTCGACACGAACTGTCTTAGCAGTACCCAGCATATCCAGTGTTGCATCCTGCAAAGAAATGCCAACCTCTTCGGAGATAACCTGACCGCCTGTCAGTGCTGCGATGTCTGCCAGCTGTGCTTTTCTTCTTTCGCCGTAGCCGGGTGCTTTTACTGCAACGCAGGTGAATACGTTACGCAGCTTGTTGACAACCAGAGTTGCCAGAACTTCGCTTTCTACATCCTCTGCAATCAAGAGCAGCTTTCTGCCTGTCTGCATCACCTGTTCCAGAATGGGCAGAATTTCCTGAATGTTGGAAATCTTCTTATCTGTAATCAGAATCAGGGGTTCTTCCAGAACCGCTACCATCTTATCCATATCTGTAGACATGTATGCGGACAGATACCCTCTGTCGAACTGCATCCCTTCTACCAGAGCCAGCTCTGTTTTCATGGTTTTGGATTCTTCAATGGTGATAACGCCGTCATTGGTAACCTTATCCATTGCTTCTGCAATCATCTTGCCGACTTCCTCATCCCCTGCGGAGATAGCCGCTACGTTTGCAATATGCTTGCTTGTGGTAACGGACTGGCTCATTGCCTTAATTTCCGCAACAGTTGCTTCGGTTGCCTTCTGCATCCCGCGTCTGAGAATAATGGGGTTTGCGCCTGCCGCAATGTTTTTCAGACCTTCCTGAATCATTGCCTGTGCCAGAACGGTTGCCGTTGTAGTACCGTCGCCTGCAACGTCATTTGTCTGTGTTGCAACCTCTTTTACCAGCTGTGCACCCATGTTTTCATAAGGGTCTTCCAGTTCGATATCCTTCGCAATGGTAACACCGTCATTTGTAATCAGGGGAGAAGTGAATTTTCTGTCCAGAACCACGTTTCTGCCCTTGGGCCCCAATGTTACCTTTACTGTATTCGCCAGTTTATCCACACCTGCTGCCATCGCGTTTCTGGCATCTGTGCTGTATTTGATTTCTTTTGCCATGATACTTTCCTCCAATCAAAAATTTATTTTCAAAAAATTTTCAAAAATCAATCAAAATCAATCCTTGATGATTGCCAGAATATCATTCTGACGCATAATCAGGTATTCTTCGCCGTCATATTTCACTTCCATTGCGCCATATTTGGAATACAGCACATGGTCGCCTTCCTTCACAACCATTTCTACCTTGGTATCACCCACCATACCGCCGGGGCCGACCGCAACAACGATTGCTTCCTGCGGCTTTTCCTTCGCCTGACTTGTCAGCACGATACCGGATTTTGTGGTTTCCTGTGCTTCTACCTGTTTCAATACAACTTTATCTCCTAATGGTGCAAGTTTCATTTTCATTACCTCCTGTTTGCTTCATTCTGTTAGCACTCATCTAATTTGAGTGCTAATTTACAATACATATATTAACACCATATCCAGTTATATTCAAGTCCCTTTTTGAAAATTCACAAATTGTTTAAAAAGTTCCTGCATTTAAAAAAGTGCATAAAGGGGGAAGCTTTTCCGAGCGTGATAATAAGATAGAAGGAAAATCTTTTCTGAAATATTTAAAATGCGAAGTATTTTTCTTTTTTCAAAAAGATTTTCCGGATATAGAAAAAAGGAGACTGTACCCCATGAAGTACAGTCCCTGTCCACTCTCGCTTTTTTGCTGTCCTTTTGGTGTCCAATGTGTCCAATCTGTCCACACCTGTCCACTCTTATTTCTGTTCCTTTCCATCCAGATATGCCGCCGCGCTCAATGCCGCAACCAGTCCTTCGCCGACCGCCTTCGCAATCTGATACGGCGCACCGGTGCAGTCCCCTGCCGCAAAAACACCAGGGAGATTCGTTTTCATCGCGCGGTCAACCACGATATTCTTGCCATCCGTTTCCAGCCCAAACAGCAGACTTTCGGGGGCTGTGCTGTTTTTCGCAAAGAAAATCCCGTCGCAGGGAATCGTTTCTTCCCCCACTTC
>JBNMGO010000369.1:0-1894 GCA_050872285.1 Anaerotignum sp. | reverse complement strand
TGTTTTCGGGTGCAGTTGGTGCGGCTCTGCGTGCCGAACAGGAAACGGATCTGGATGCACTGCTTGCCCTTCTGGAAGAAAACGTAAATAAGGCGGAGAAAATCGGCAGTCTGGAGCGGCTGATACTCACGGAAGGGACAGACCTCTCCGAACCCAAGGCAAGCGGCGAAATGCCCGCCGAGGGCTGTTATCTCGGCATCGATATCGGCTCTACGAGTACCGACCTTGTTCTGGTCAGCAGGGAAGGGGAGCTGGTCGATTTCCAGTATCTCAGAACCGCAGGCGACCCCGAGGGTGTTGTCCGTAAGGGATTGCAGAAAATTAAGGAAACCTACGGCACATTTCCTATTCTGGGCGTTGGTGTGACAGGCTCTGGCAGGGAACGAATCGGATCCATGATGGGCGCGGATGCGGTGCGCGATGAAATTACGGCGCAGGCAAAGGCGGCATCCTATTTCGTGCCGCAGGCGGATACCGTATTTGAAATCGGCGGACAGGACAGCAAATATATCTATCTGAAGGACAGCGAGGTTGCCGATTTTCAGATGAACAAAATCTGCGCCGCAGGTACAGGCTCCTTTATTGAGGAGCAGGCGGCAAGAATGGGTATCGCCATCAACGACTTCGGCGGCATTGCGCTTTCCGGCGAGACCCCCTGCGACCTTGGCGAACGCTGTACCGTTTTCATCGAAACCGCCATCGCACAGGCAGAAGCAAAGGGCGCATCGCAGGCGGATATTGCCGCAGGTCTTTGCCATTCCGTTGTGAAAAATTATCTGCATAAGGTAGTCGGCAATAAAAAGGTCGGCAATCAGATTGTTTTGCAGGGCGGCGTGGATTATAACCCCGGCATTGTTGCGGCATTCCAGAGTGCCTATCGGGATAAAATCACGGTTTCTCCCGTCTTTTCCATCAGTGGTGCATTCGGCGTAGCACTTCTGGCAAAGGAAACCGTAGGCGAAAAGGAAAGCACCTTCCTCGGCTTTGATTTCCCTGCACAGGAGAAGAAAATTACCGCGACCAGTGAAGAAATCCGAAGAAACAAGGCGTTTTATAAACGGGCAGGGCAGATTGTTGTAGAGGATTACGATGCAACGATTGATCCGAAGAAAAAGACCATCGGCGTACCACTGACGCTGATTATGTTCAAGTTCTTCCCGATGGTAAACGCATTCTTTAAAAACCTGGGCTTTAATGTCATCCTTTCCGATGCAACAAACGAAGAAACCATTAAGCTTTCTCAGCAGTACGCAAGAGGGGAAACCTGCTATCCCGTCAAGCTGATTTACGGACACATGATGCAGCTGGCACAGCGAAAGGTTGATTATATTTTCATCCCTTCCGTCCATACCATCCGCCATCCACATGCAAACGCCGTCCATAGCTATGCCTGCCCTTATATGCAGATGGCACCCAGGGCAATTTTTGAGTCCCTCGGTCTGGAACAGCAGGGCATCCAACTGCTCAGTCCTGTTCTGGATTTGGAATTGGGCGCAAAAATGATGGGTCTTGCCATGCTCGAAACAGGCGCAGAATTGGGATTCAGTAAGCCCAGATGTATCCCCGGGCTGATGAAGGGCGCGCTTGCGGTCAATAAATATACCTCCGATGTGGAAAAGCTTGGTGCGGATATGCTGAAAACCGTCAAGCCCGATGAAAAGGTGATTGTACTGATTACCAGAAACTACGGTCTTTCCGACCCCGTTCTGAATATGGGTATCCCCGAAATCCTCTTAAATCGCGGCTATAAGGTTATGACGCTTGGGCATCTGCCTGCAATGTCTTTAGATTTGTCAAAGGATTACCCGAATATGTTCTGGCCCTTTGGTGACCATATCCTTTCGGGCGCAAAGATAATCAAGAACCACCCGAATCTTTACGCAGTCTATCTCAC
>JBNMGO010000248.1:0-2980 GCA_050872285.1 Anaerotignum sp. | reverse complement strand
TGCGGCTCGGTCAGAATCACCGTATCCGCAAAGGGGAGAATCTGCTCTGCCATTTTCCGATATTCCTTATCCCCCAGAACGCCAAGAATGAGGGTAACCTTTTTCTCCCTGAAATAAACCGAAAGGGAATTCGCAAGCTGCCGAATCCCGTCCGCGTTATGCGCACCATCCAGAATGACAAGCGGCTGTCTGCCGCAAAGCTCCATCCTGCCTGCCCATCTGGCAGTTTTCAGACCGTCACGAATTGCCTGCTCGGGAATCGTAAGACCGTTTTGGTTCAGCACAAAGCACGCTTCCAGAACCGCAAGGCAGTTCTCAATCTGATAAGTGCCAAGCAGAGATAATTCCAGCTTTTCCAGGGATATCCATTTATTTTTGACAGAAAAAACAGTCCCTTCCAATGTTTGCGAAGCGACAGTGATTTCTGCATCATTCAAACAATAGAATGGAGCATCCATCCGGTCTGCTGCATCCTTAATGATATTATATACTAATTCCGCTTGGGAATACAACACCACAGGACAATTTTTCTTTATGATGCCGGATTTTTCCATGGCGATTTTTTCAATCGTATCTCCCAGAAAATCCGTATGGTCAATGCTGATGGACATGATGAGCGAAAGCAGGGGATGGGGGACGATATTCGTGGCATCAAATCTGCCGCCAAGCCCGACCTCCAGAATCAGAACATCCACCTGTTTTTCGTAAAAATAATGAAACGCCGCGCCTGTCGTAATCTCGAAAAGCGTTGGAACAGGCTTGCCTTCTGCCGCAAGCTTTTCGCAAAGCTGCCGCATCAGGGAGATTTCCTCGGCAAAAGCAGCATCCGAAATTTCCTCGCCGTTGATAAGATACCGCTCATTATACCGCTCCAGATGAGGGGAGATATAGGTGCCGACACGGTATCCTGCTTCCTTTAATATGGAAGAAAGCATCGCCACGGCAGAGCCTTTCCCGTTTGTGCCTGCAACATGAATCACAGGAAGCCTTCGTTCCGGGTTTCCAAGCAGGTTACAGAGGTATTGTATGCGTTCCAGCCCGGGTACAGAACCAAAGCCGACCTCTTCTTCTAAATAATGGATACATTCCTGATAATTCACAGGCTCACCTCCCACATTTTGTCTATTCTCCATTATAACAAAGCTATCGGATTCTGCAACAGACTTAATAAAATTGAAAAGATTGATAATAAATTTGAAAAGATTCAAAAAGACACCGTATCCTGTCGAATTCAGGAAGAATCTGGCGTAAATCGGTTGAAAATGTTGATAAAGTGCTGTATGATAAAGATACTCGATAAGTATGTACATTTGGAGGAACATCTTTTTTTGTCTGCGGACAGAAAACAGGTTTCGGATGGGAACGGTGAAACTATGACGATTATTACAGATTTGCTCGCAGTCCTGGGAGAAAATTTTTCTCTGCTTGTGGTTGCCTGCGTGGAAATATTGGCGGCTGTGCTGCTGTTGAGTGCAGTCATCTGTCGTAAGTGGCTGAAGGCAAAACGCCCTGCACTGCGCAAAACGGATGATATTCTGCTCTATCAGATGGACAGGCAGAAGGATGAGGTCTGTCTGGTGCTGCGGCGAAAGGATTTACTGCCGCTTGCGGTAACAGGGGATATGTCGGCACTGCTTGGCATTACCATGGAAGCCGTACAGCAGGATATTATGACGCTTGCCAATGTTCTGCAGGATGAAAAGAACGGCGGCTCTGTCTGGAAAAAATACCGCGAATGGACAGCAGAAGCCCCTCTCAGCGAAAATTTTCAGATGAAGAACGGCGAATGGGTGCAGCTGACCATCAGCCGCAGTGCGGATGGCTTATATGATTTGTTCTGCTTCTGCCGCACCACAAAGCTCTGCCATCAGATTGCAGGCTATGAAAAGCGTCTGGAAAAGCTGGAGGAGGAAAGCCAGTCCAAAACAACCTTCCTTTCCCGTATGTCGCATGAAATCCGTACCCCCATGAACGGCATTATCGGTATGCTGACACTGGCGGAAAATAAGCTTGAGGCAGACAGCCCCGTTATGCAGTATCTCACAAAGGCGGATGAGCTTTCCGACCATCTGCTTGCGCTGATTAACGATATTCTGGATATGTCCCGTATCGAGGTCGGCAAGGTCGAACTGGAACAAAGCGTGTTCAGCCTGCGTGCGCTGGGCGACCGTTTGTACGATATGTTTGCAAAAAATCTGGATAGCCGCGGCATCCGCTATGCGGTCAATTTTGAAGGCGTTACCGTGGATTATGTCTGCGGCGATGAACTGCGTATCAGTCAGGTCATCATCAATTTCCTTTCCAATGCCGTGAAATTTACCTCTGAGGGCGAAATTATTGTTACCTTCCGCCAGATGATGCTGAAAAACGGCGTGGCGGATTTAATGATTCGCGTGCATGATACGGGCATCGGCATGGAGCCGGAGTTTATCAACCGTATCTTCCGCCCCTTTGAGCAGGAAACGATTGAAACCTCCCGTCGCTACGGCGGTACAGGTCTGGGTATGGCAATCACCGACCAGCTTGTCAAGCTGATGGGCGGCGAAATTGTGGTAGAAAGCCAGCCGGAAAAAGGCTCGGATTTCTCTGTATTCCTGCATCTGCCGATTGCGGAACGTCCTGCGGATGTGCCTGCAGAAGCACCACACGAAAACGCGCCCACTGCTTCTTCCGATTCCGCCAATGCGGAAAAGGCGTTTGCCGGCAGAAAAATTCTGCTTGCGGAGGATAATGAAATCAACGCCATGATTACGGTTGAGGTGCTGCAGGAAATGGGCGCGGCAATCGATGTTGCAGAAAACGGACAGGCGGCGATTGATTTGTTTGCGGCACACGAAGAGGGCTATTATGATTTCATTCTGATGGACGTGCAGATGCCTATCATGGATGGGCGGACTGCCGCGCAGAAGATTCGTGCACTGCCGCGAAAGGATGCAGAAAGCGTGCTGATTTTTGCGCTGTCTGCAGATGCCTTTGTGGA
>JBNMGO010000086.1:0-6034 GCA_050872285.1 Anaerotignum sp. | reverse complement strand
GCTGCGGCTGCGCCTGCAATCGTATTTGGGAGGAAATGAAGAATGATGAAAAAAAGGATTTTTCTCCTTTTGCTGATTTTCTGCCTTGGCATGAGCGGCTGCGGCAAGAAGGAGGAACAAACGAAGAAGAATACGGCAACAACGGAGGAAATGGGCGTTGCATCTAAGGAGGCCATGCTGACGCTTTCCATGCGGATTCCCGAAACGCTCAATCCGCTGTTGAACAGAGAGGAAACGGTTGACCGCATCTTGAAGCTGCTGTTTTTGCCTTTGGTGGATTTTGACGAAAGCGGCAAGGCATGCCCTGCGGTGGCGCAGGATTGGGAATTTTCCGCGGACGGCAGGAGCCTTTCCATGAATCTGAACAGCAATATCAGATGGCAGAACGGAACGGCGCTGACGGCGGATGATGTGGTGTATTCTGTCAATACCCTGCGCAATGCCCCCGAGGATGCGGTGTATAAGCAGGCAATGAATTATGTGAGCGGCTGCAGCAAAACGGGGACAAATTCCGTTGTGATTACCTTCCGCGACAGCTTCAGCTCCAATATTGACGCCCTGCGGTTCCCGATTATCCCTGCCGGCTATTACAGCGGACAGAGCGATGCGGACACAAAGCCTGTCGGGGACGGGCCGTATGAAATGGAATCCTATCAGCAGGCATCGGAAATGAAGCTGAAGGCGAGTGCATCCTATTACGGGAGTGCGCCGCAGATTTCCGAAATCCGCGTGAAGATGACCGCAGGCGAGGAAACGGATATCAATGCCTTTGAGCAGGGCATGACGGATGTGCTTGTGACAAACGCCATGGATGCCGGGAAATATGCGGACGAAAGCGTTTCGGGGATGTATCAGTTCACCTCGAATCAGTATGATTTTATCGGCTTTAACTTCCGCAAGGAATTATGGAAGGATAAATCCGTCCGACAGGCGGTTGCGTATGCAGTGCCGAAGGATAACCTCAAGGAAAGCGTATATCTGAACTATGCCGCGATGACAAATACGCCCATCAACCCAAAAAGCTGGCTGTATGAGGAAAACGTGGCGACGTATGAATATAACCCCACGATGGCGACAACCTTCCTGAAAAACAGCGGCTGGACGGATGCGGATAAGGACGGCAGACTGGAAAAGGAGCTTGGCGGCATGAAGCAGAACCTGCGCGCGACCATTCTGGTGAATCAGGAAAACACGGGACGGGTGCAGATTGCATCCAAAATGAAGGAGGAGCTGACCGCCATCGGCTTCGAGGTGACATTGGACAAGGTGGACTTTGAAACCTATCAGCAGAGATTGGAAAGCGGACAGTTTGACCTTGTGGTCGGCGGCTGGAAATGCTCCGAAGTGACGGATTTAATGCCGTTTTTCGGCACAGGCGGCAGTCTGAATTACATCGGCTACAGCGACGCGGATGTGGATACCCTGCTGACGGCGGCAAGAACGGCAGTCGGCGAGGGACAGACCTTGCTTGCCTACAGCAGCTTACAGAAAAAGCTTGCCGAGGAGCTGCCCTATATCAGCATTGCCTACCGCAATCAGGCGGTTTTTGCATCCAAAAATATCGGAGGAGAAGTGCATCCTGTGGAAAGCAACGTGTTCCGCGGGATTGAAGCGTGGACGTATCAGAAGGGGGAATAAGGATGTCTGAAATCAGAACAAATCCTTTTACGGGCGAGATGGCGCTTTATGCGGAAAACAGAAGAAATCGCCCCTATGAATTTGTCCATAATACCGAAAGAAAGCACACAAACAGCGAGAATTGTCCCTTCTGCGGCGGACATGAGGCGTGGACACCCGATGCCATTTATCAGGATGGCCCCGATGGGGCATGGCAGATGCGCGTGTTCCCGAATAAATTCCCGACTGTGAAGGAGGACTGCGCCGATGCCGCGGAGGAGCCGTTTTATACCCAGACGGCAGGCAGGGGCAGGCATGAGGTTCTGGTGGATACGCCCGACCATGATGCCACGATTGATACCTTCGATGCGGCGCATATCGCAAGCGTCCTGAAGGTTTTGCAGGATAGATTAAACTTCTTCCGCAATCGCGCGGATACGCAGTATGTGCAGATTTTCAAGAACTGCGGCCCCTCGGCAGGGATGAGCATGCACCATTCGCATTGGCAGGTGGTGGGGCTGCCCGTTGTGCCGAAGCGCGCGGCGGTCATGGCGGAAACCATGCACAGAGAGGATTGCCTGTTCTGCAAGATGCTTGCCTACGAAAAGGAGCGGGAAAAGCGCATTGTGGCGGAAACGGAGCATTTCCTTGCCCTTACGCCCTACGCAGGCCGCTTTGCCTATGAGCTATGGCTTGCCCCGAAGGCGCATCAGCGCGATTTCGGCGAGATGAACGCGGCGGAACGGCAGGAGCTTGCGGCACTGCTGCGGAAAATGCTCGGGAAGGTGACGGGCATCCGCGAGGATATCGGCTATAACATCTGCGTGATGGATGGCCCCAGAAATATGGATTTTCACTGGCATATTGAAATTCTGCCGAGAATCGGCGGCTTTGCCGGCTTTGAATTTGCGACCGATTGCTATATCTGCATGGTCAGCCCCGAGAATGCCGCGGCGTATTACCGCAAAGAGGAAACAGAATAAAAAAATAGAACATAAAAAAGGGCGTTTCTCCGAAAAAAGTAAGAGAAACGTCCTATTTTATTAGAGTCTTATTACAGCAGTTCCTTGTAATCGCGGAAGGCACAATCCGCCAGTGCGGTGATTTTATCCACATCCTCCTGTCCGCGGAAGTCCTCATCCAGAACGGCATACACCCGAAAGCCTGCCGCCTTCGCACCCTTGACGGCATAAAGCGCATCCTCGAACACGGCGGTTTCGGCAAGCGTACCGCCCAGTTTTTCCATGGCGGTCAGAAATGCCTTGCCGTCCTCCTTATATACGCCCAGCTCCGTACAGGTCAGGATGCAGTCGAAATATCTGCGGATATCCAGACGGTCTAACGCAGGCTGAATATACCCTGCTTCGGACGCTGTGAGGATGCACATTTTCACGCCCTTTTCCGCCATCGCCTCCAGATATTCCTTCGCGGAGGGACGCAGGGGAATCGTGTATTTATACGCATCCGTCACATAGGATGTGATTTCATCCACAATCTGCTGTGCCTCCATCGGCACGCCTAAGTCCCGTCGGAAATATTCCGCCGTCTGGTAAAGCGTCTGCGTTTTTACGACATCATGGATATTTTCCGGTACCGCAAAGCCGTGCTTTTCCAGAAAGGCCGCGCCCGTGCCGCGCCAGGTGGGCATGGAATCAATGAGAGTGCCGTCTAAATCAAAAATAATATACTTCATGCTCAAATTTCCTTTTCTTCTCTGTATTTGCCGATTTTTTCGTCAATGGTCAGCACGCCTGCGGGGCTGTGGAAGATTTTTACATACGCCTTCGTGGAGGGCGCGCCCTGCTCAAGGGGGATTTCCTGACAACGCTTGATGATATCCATCAGGGTTTCAAATTCACCCTCGACCACCGTTTCAAACGGGCCAACCTCGTAATGACAGCCGGTGCTTTTGATGTACGCAATGACCTCGTCCACAATGGCGCAGACACGCTTGATATCGGAAACATCGGGTAAAACCTGAATGGCAATGCTTGTGGTATACATAAAACATTCCTCCTTTTCATTGTACTGCCATGAAAAATTTTAGCATTTTTCGGCGGAATTGACAAGAGCAGGAGAGCCATACCAAAAGGCACTTCTGATTTTTTCCCTTCGGAAATATATTGTTAGAAAAAAACAACACGGAGGGAATTTCGTATGAGGCTTTGGAAACGGATACATATCACAAAAAAACGGGCGGCATGCGGCGCGCTGGGGCTGCTGCTGCTTGCGGCGGCGTATATGGGCGTGCCGAGGGCGGCGGAGAAGGTTTTTGCCGTTGCCGAGGGGGAAAGAAGGCTGCCGATTTATTGCGTGGAGACGGAAAAGCCGCAGGTTTCGGTCAGCTTTGATGCGGCATGGGGCGCGGATGATACGGATGAGCTGCTGCGGATTCTGAAGGAAAATGACGTGAAGGCGACGTTTTTTCTTTGCGGCTATTGGGTGGAAAAATATCCCGAGGAGGTGAAGAAAATTGCCGCCGAGGGGCATGATTTGGGCAACCACTCCGCCACACACCCACACATGAGCAGGATTTCTTCCGAGGAAATTACACAGGAGCTGCAAAAATGCCACGAGAACGTGAAGAAGCTGACCGGCGTGGAGATGGATTTGTTTCGCCCGCCCTTCGGGGAGTATGATAACCATGTGATTGAAACGGCGGAACAGAATGGGTATTATACCATTCAGTGGGATGTGGACAGTCTGGACTGGAAGGAACAGGGTGCAGATGCGGAAATCAGGCAGGTGTTGGAGCACAAGCATCTGGGCAACGGTTCCATCATTCTTTTCCACAATGACGCGAAATACACCCCTGCGGTTTTGGACACGATTCTCAAGGGCATCAGGGAAAAGGGCTTTGAGATTGTGCCGATTTCCCAGCTGATTCATCGGGAGAATTTTGAGATGGACCATGAGGGAAGGCAGGTTCTGAAAGGCAAGGACGCATAAAAATACCCCCGGACGGTTTCAGTCCCTTGCTCTGCCGGCGCAGAGTGGGGGATTTTTTTATTGCTTTTCTTCCTATTGAGACTCCGTGATACTACAGAAGTGGTATACAGAAAGAGGAGCAGAGAAAGGGGGGAGAAAAATGGAGAGAGAAAGCTTTATCTTCTACCGCAGCTTTTACGATTCCATCAAGGGCTTAGGGGACGCGGAATTCGCGGAATGTATGCGTTTTTTATGCGAATACGGGCTGAACGGAACGGAGCAGACAGGCGGTACACTGGCGGAGGTGGTTTTGAAGATGGCGAAGCCGCAGATTGATGCGAATAACCAACGACGAGCAAACGGCGCAAAGGGCGGCAGACCGAAAACAAACCCTTCCGCAGAGGAAAAGGGGGTATCCGATAAGAAAACCGATGGTTCTGCGAAAGAAAACCATAGGTTACGGGATGCGAAACCTAATGAGAATGATAATGATAATGAGAATGGTAATGTGAATGGTAATGTGAATGAGAATGAAAAGGGAAATGAAGAGGGGAATGGGAATGAAAATGAAAATGGCACCGCTTCCGCGGGCAGCCAACCACACCCCTTTCATCCCCCTTCTGCAAAGGAAGTCAGGGAATACTGCGAAAGCAAGGGCTATGGCATCAGCCCGGAACGGTTTATTGATTATTACACCGCCAACGGCTGGCGTCTGGGCAAAGCCGAGATGAAGGACTGGAAGGCAGTGGTACGCAACTGGGAGAGACAGGAAGCGAAACAGACGGAGAATGTGAGTGGATATTGCCGTCAGGAGAGCGGAAAAGGAGTGAAGGGGCATGATAGACGTGAAGGCGTTGCTGAAGGCAGCGAAAAATACGACGGCACCGTCCTGTGAGGAGCGGATGGCGTTATACAACAGCAGAGAGGGCAACCTGACGGGGTATGACTGCCCGATTTGCCACAACAAGGGCTATATTTTTTTCATGAAGGATGGGTATGAATACACCAGAGAATGTGCGTGCATGGAAAAGCGCAGGGGCAAGTGGCGGCTGGAAAAGAGCGGCTTGCAGGACATGGCGGAGCGGTATCGTTTCGAGACCTACGAGGCGAAAACAAGCTGGCAGAAATCTGTTCTTGCGGCGGCGGAATGCTTCTGCGAGGAGCAGGAGGGGTGGTTTTATATCGGCGGACAGGTCGGGGCAGGGAAGACGCACATCTGCACGGCGATTGCGAATCGTCTGATGCTCCAGGGCAAGGGCGTGCGTTACATGATCTGGACGGAGGAAGCCACGAAGCTGAAAGCCCTCAAGACGGACGATGAAAACTATGCGCGCGAAATCAACAAATGGAAAACGGCGGAGGTGCTGTACATCGACGATTTTCTGAAAACGAGAAACGGCGCACTGCCGACGGACGGGGACGTCAATCTGGCGTTTGAGTTAATCAATGCGCGGTATAACAATCGCGGTCTGCGGACGATTTTTTCGGG
>JBNMGO010000011.1:0-10916 GCA_050872285.1 Anaerotignum sp. | reverse complement strand
TTGGGGTTCATCCTTTTTTATTTTATAAAATACGAAATTCGGTTTCGGTTTCCTTTATGGAATGGGGTTTATTTTCCATTTTTTTGATTTTGATGCGCTTGAGGGAATCCATGAATTTCAGCAGAAAACGGATGCGGCTTTCAAAGCCCTGCACCTCTGCAATGACATCCCCATTATCGGCATTTTTTACCCAGCCTGTCAGCTCCAGCTTTTCTGCCATCTGCGCCATCTCGATGCGAAAGCCGACCTTCTGCACGCGCCCATGAAAGGTGATATGGCGGCGGACAAAGCGGTTTTCTTCAAAATCGGGCAATCGGACGCGGTTGACCTGACGGCGGATATAGGTATTTCTTGCGGATTTCAATGCTTCGATGGGTTTCATGCTATCACCTCGGGTTTCTGAGCCGAAATCGGATATTCGGCTTGTTTCTTTATTGATACATTATAACAAAGAAGAAAGACATTTGCCAGCCGTCTTTTGAAAAGATTTTTCTTAGAGTTCGGTTAGGAAGGTTTACCTTTTCTTTTTTTTGTATTATAATCATAGTTACTTATGGTATTATGCCCGCAATATGGGGCAAGTGAAGAAAAGGAACAGGGGGATTCCCATGAAAAAAGGTTCCTCAGGGAATAGAAAAAAAAGAAGACCGCCCAGACCCGAAGCACCGGCGAGCCGTTACCCCACAAGGGATAATGTTTATAGCCTGCAAAGGGAACGGCAGAGAAGGCAGGCGCAGGAGGCAAGACAGGCGCGCGAATGGCAGCAGGCACAGATGCACTATGCGCAGACGCCGCAGCCTGCGAAGCGGAAAAAGCATAAGCACAAAAGAAAGGGTAGCCACATGATGATGCCTTTGCTTGTGTTTGCGATTATTGCACTGTATCTGGTGGGGCAGATTGGCAGCCTTGCGATGAAGGGCTCTGATATTGATGTGGAAACGGTGGCGTATGGCACGATTGATGCGCCTGAGGTTTATACAGGGCTGATTATCCGAGAGGAATATGTGGTGGACAGCACCAGAGACGGACAGCCGTATTATCAGTATTCGCAGGGGGACTATGTGCCGAAGGGCGCAGTCGTCTGCACGGTAAAGGATACGGATTCGACGGATGCACTGGAAAGCAAGCTGAACCAGATTGATAAGGATATTCTGAAAAGCCAGAAGGCAAGAACGGATTTATCCGCCTTTTCGGAGGATATTTCCCGTCTGGAGGACAACGTGAGCCGCACGGTGGATGCCTATGCAGGGCGTTCCATGCGGTCGAGCCTTTCTTATATGTATACACTGAAAAGCCAGGTGACCTCCTTTATGGACCAGAGAAACGAAATCTGGCTGACAGAAAACGTGGAAAGCCTTTCGCAGCTGACAGAGGAAAGAAATGTTTACGAGCAGCAGCTGGCACAGAACCAGAGTGCACTGACGGCAACGGAGGCAGGCGTACTTTGCCTGAGCTATGACGGGATGGAGAAAAAGCTGACACCCGACAAGGCAGACAAGGTGACGGAGAAGCAGATTGGGGATGCGAAAACGGAATATATCTCCAAGGCGAAAAGTGTTGCCAAGGGTGATCCGCTCTTTAAGATTATTACGGACAACAAGTGGTATGTGGTTGCATATCTGCCGAACAACGCCGTAGCAGGCTGGGAGGCAGGCAAGACAAGCCGTACCTTAAATATGATGACGGAGGAAGAAACCTACAAAATCAGCGCGGATGTGGAAAGCCTGAGTGCAGGCGACAAGCAGACGAAGGTTGTTTTCTCCAGCTATGAGCACATGGAGGACTTCATGGAAAGCCGCACGGTTTCCTTCAGCTTGGAAGGGGCTGTGACGGAAGGACTGAAGATTCCCAACGGCGCAATCGTGGAAAAATCTCTGCTGAAAATCCCCAGAAACTGCCTGACGGAAAGCATGGGCAATACGGGCGTTCTGCTTGTGAAGGGAAACAGCACGAAATTCACGGATATTACCGCGGTGACAAGCGATGACGAGGCGGTTTACATTGAACCGGAGAACAGCGGACTGAAAACAGGCGACGTTGTGATGCAGGGCACAGGCGAGGATGCCGCACAGGTAACACTTTCCGAGCTGCAGCCTCATGCAGGGGTTTATGTGGCGAACAGCTCCATTGCGAAATTCGTTGTGGTGGATATTGTGGAACAGAATCAGGAATATGCCATCGTGCAGGCAGGCAGCACAACGGGGCTGCAGCCATACGATACGATTGTTTCCGATGCAAAAAATATCAAGGAGGGCGACAGCGTTTTTTAAGCGCGCTCGTTGGTAAAAAGATAGAAAGAAGGCAGAAATATGAGTGTAGTTGAAAATATTCAGAATGTAAGAGCGAAAATTGCGGCAGCCGCAGAAAAAAGCGGCAGAAAAGCGGAGGATGTGCTGCTGCTGGCGGTCAGCAAGACAAAGCCTGTGGAGCTGATTGGCGAGGCAGTGCAGGCAGGGTGCCTTTCTCTGGGCGAAAACAAGGTGCAGGAAATCATGGAAAAATATGAACCCATGATGGAATATGCGCCCGAAGGAGAGAGAATCCACTGGCATTTAATCGGGCATTTGCAGACGAATAAGGTGAAATATATCATTGATAAGGTGGATATGATTCATTCTGTGGAAAGCCTGAAGCTGGCGGAGGAAATCGAAAAGCGCGCGGCACAGAAGGATATTGTGATGGATATTCTGATTGAGGTGAACATGGCGGCGGAGGAAAGCAAATTCGGCGTGAAGCCCGAGGATACCGAAGCACTGCTCAGAGAGATTGCGAAAATGCAGCATATTCGCGTGCGCGGGCTGATGACCGTTGCGCCTTTTGTTGAAAATCAGGAGGAAAACAGAGAAGTTTTTCGTCAAATGAGAGAATTACTGGTTGACATGAACGGGAAAAAAATTGATAATATAGAGATGGATACCTTGTCTATGGGTATGACGGGCGATTATGAGGTTGCGATTGAGGAAGGTGCGACCATTGTCCGCGTGGGCACAGGTATTTTCGGTGAAAGATATTATCCCAATAAAGGATGAGCAATAGAAACAGCTTAGGAGGAACGTATTGTGGCGAAGATTTTTGACAGAATGAAAGACTTAATGTTTGGTGAATATGAAGACGATGACGATTACTATGAAGATGATTACGATACAGCGGCACCTGCCCCTGCACCCGTAAGAGAGGCTTATAGTGCGCGTGACACAAGAGAGATGGAATACAGCGCACCTGCACCCCGTAAGGCGGCGCCGAAGAATACGGCAAACCCTCAGATTTACAGCGTGAACACAAGCGTGCAGATGCAGGTAGTTATCATCAAGCCTGAATGTTATGAGGATGCACAGGAAATCTGTGACCAGATTAAAACCAAACGTCCTGTTGTTGTCAATCTGGAAAAGGTGGAATACCCCATTGCACAGCGCATCATGGACTTTTTGAGCGGTACCTGCTATTCTCTGGAAGGCTCCATTCAGCGTGTAGCCAATAATATTTTTATTATTGCACCTGAAAACGTGGATATTTCCGGTGATTTTAAAGAAGAATTAAAAACAAAAGGCGTTCTGCTTCCCTGGATGAACGGGGCAAATGCCAGATAAAGGTGGTTTTGCGGATTGAATAGTATACAGGCATTGCTGATCAGTGCGATTGGTGTGTTTTTCTATGTATTGGAAATTCTCATCTTCGTGCGTATCCTGCTTTCATGGATTCCCTTCGGTTTCGGCTACAACAGCGGCATTGGGCGTTTGCTGTATCAGCTGACAGAGCCGATTCTGGGGCCTGTGAGAAATATGGTAGATAAATCCCCGCTGGGCGGCGGTATGGGGCTTGATTTTTCCCCCATTTTTGCGTTGATTCTGATGAGACTGGTGCAGACCCTTCTGGTTGCAGCCATTCGGATGTTCTGATGCTATGGACAGACAGGCATTATTGAAAAGCGTACCCGAGGGCGAGGAACGGCTGCTGTTTGCGAAGGCATTAGACCAGGCAATTTTCGCGATGAAGCGCAGACAGCCTGCGTTTACGGATTTTATGGATCGGGCAAAATGCACGAGATTTCGGGAACGATTGCAGGGACTTCGCGAGCTGGAGGTTACGCTTTTCGGCGGAACGGAGGACTGCGAGCGGCAGATGATGGGCTTTTCCACGGAACCGCTTGCGGCAGAGGAATTCCCGATTAAAATAGTAAAAATCAGAAGAAAAAGTAAAAAATTCGGACAGACGGATCTGAGCCACAGAGATTATCTCGGCTCCATCCTTGGGCTGGGCATTGACCGCGGCAAGGTGGGGGATATTCTGGTGGCGGAGGATACGGCAGTCTGTTTTGTGGCGGAGGAAATTTCGCCATACATAACGGCTGTGCTGGAGCAGGTTTCCAGAACCGCGGTGATAGCGGAGGAAACGGAAGAAGCGGCGGAGATTCCCCAAAGACAGACGGAAACAAAACGCTTAACGGTGGCATCCATGCGGTTGGATGCGGTGGCAGGCGAAGCGTTTCATCTGGCGAGGGCGAAAACGCAGACACTGATTCATGCGGAAAAGGCACAGGTGAACTGGAATATCGTAACAAACACATCCCATCTGTTAAAGGAAGGGGATTTGGTGAGCCTGCGCGGCTTCGGGCGGTTTCGCGTGAAGGAAATCGGCGGCAGAACCAAAAAAGACAGAATCGGATTGGAAATTGAAAAATATGTATAAGGAGGTTTTTTCGTGATCACACCGAATGATATCGCAACCAAGGACTTTAAGAAGGTAGCTGTAGGCTATTCTCCCGAAGAAGTAGATACCTTTTTGGATGACATCTATGAGGACTATGAAAAGCTGTACAAGGAAAGCCTGAAGGAAAAAACAAAGACAGAGGCTGTGGCTGAGGATACAGACCGGTTGAAGCATCTCGAAAAATCCATTGAACGTACCTTAAGCCTTGCGGAGGCAGCTGCGGAGGAAACAAAGGCGGCGGCAAAAACAGATGCCGATGCCATCATCAACGGTGCAAAGCAGCAGGCAGAGGATATTCTGGCATCCGCAAGAACAAAGGCGTATGAGCTGGAACAGAAAATTTCCGGACTGGAAAGCCGTTACGAACTGATGAAAACAAGAATCAAGCTGCTACTTTATGCAGAAATCGAACTGCTGGACAAGGGCGAGGTTCTGGCAGAAAAAGAAGCAAAGGCACAGGAAACAAAATAAAAAACAGACAAGCTGCGGCGGGGTCTTCTTGCCGTGGCTCGTTTTGTATAATGCAAAAATCTTCCGAAAGGGTGATTGAATATGATACCGATAGTAATAACGATACTGCTGATTTTATTAGACCAGGGGACAAAGTTCTGGGCATTGGGGAGCCTGAAGCCGATACACAGCATGACGGTGGTGGACGGCTTTCTTGACCTGACGTTTGTGGAAAACAGAGGGGTTGCCTTCGGGATGCTTGCCGGACAGAGATGGCTGATTCTGGCGCTGACGGGCGTGATTGCAGGGGCACTGGTTTATTTTTACCGCACACTGCCGAAAAAGAAGGCATACCTGCCCCTGCGCGCGGCACTGCTTCTGGTGCTTTCGGGCGCGGTCGGCAATATCATTGACCGCGTATTCCGCGGCTATGTGGTGGATTTTTTTGAATTCACCTTCTTTGACTGGCCTGTGTTCAACGTGGCGGATATTTACGTTGTGGCAGGGGTCATCCTGATGGTGCTTCTGATTGTATTTGTGCTGAAGGATGAGGATCTGGATTTGAAAAAGAAAAAGGATGAATGAGATGGAATATTTTACCTTTGGGGCGGAGAAGGAGGACGTTGGCACAAGAATCGACGTTTTTCTTGCGGATGCCATGGAAAATCTTTCGCGCAGCGGCGTGCAGAAGCTGATTGAGGACGGGCATATCACGCTGAACGGCGGAAGAACAAAAGCAAATTATAAGCTTAGGGAAAAGGACATCATTGATGTGGAGATTCCCGAGGTGAAGGAAGTGGAAATTCTGCCGGAGGATATCCCTCTGGATATTTTATATGAGGATGCGGACGTGATTGTGGTAAATAAGCCGCAGGGAATGGTGGTGCATCCGGCACCCGGCCATACGAGCGGTACATTGGTCAATGCACTGATGTTCCACTGCGGAGACGAGCTGAGCGGCATCAACGGGGAGAAACGTCCCGGGATTGTGCATCGCATTGATAAGGATACCTCCGGGGTGCTGATGGTTGCGAAAAACGATATGGCGCATCAGTCTCTGGCGGCACAGCTTGCGGAGCACAGCATTACGAGAAAATATAATGCGGTGGTCTACAACGGCTTTACGGAGGACGAGGGAACCGTGGACGAGCCGATTGGCAGAAATCCGCAGGACAGAAAGAAAATGGCGGTGACGCAGAAGCACAGCCGCCATGCGGTGACACATTACCGCGTGATTGAAAGAATGGAGAAGTTTACGCTGATTGAGGCGCAGCTGGAAACGGGGCGGACACATCAGATTCGTGTTCATATGACGTATATCGGGCATCCGCTTCTGGGCGACCTGGTATACGGCCCGAAAAAACAGCCGATTCACTTAGAGGGACAGGCACTCCATGCCCGTGTACTGGGTTTTATTCACCCACGGACAGGGGAATATCTGGAATTTGAGGCACCTTTGCCGCCTTATTTTGAAGCATTGCTGGAACGACTGCGGAAATAAGTAGGAGGGAACAACATGCCGCTGCATAAGAAGGACTTTTTCGGCTTACGGGATATGTCTGCGGAGGATATCCGCTACATTCTGGGGACTGCCGAAACGATGAAATATATTTTGAACCAGAAGGATAAGAAAACACCGCATTTGCAGGGGAAATCCGTTATCATGCTTTTTTATGAGCAGAGCGCGAGAGCAAAGCTGGCTTATGAGCTGGCGGCGCAGTACCTGAGTGCAAATGTGATTGATATGACGAACTCTGTTCATTCCATTGAGAAGGAGAGTTTGCAGGACATGGGACAGCTGATGGATCAGATGGGCGCGGATTTTATTATTCTGCGTCATTCCATGGCAGGTGCGCCGAAGCTGCTGGCAGGCTGCGTGGATGCCTCTGTTATCAATGCAGGGGACGGCTTTAACGAAAACCCCGGACAGTCTCTGCTTGACCTTCTGACGATTCGGGAACAGAAGGGCGGCTTTGAAGGGCTGAAGGTTGCCATTATCGGGGACTTGCTGCACAGCCGCGTTTCCAAAAGCAACATCTGGGGGCTGACGAAGCTGGGCGCGGAGGTCTGCGTTTCGGGGCCGCCGACACTGATGCTGCCTGCTATCGAAAACTTCGGGGTAGAGGTATATTATGATGCCAGAGAGGCGGTCAACAATGCGGATGTTATTCTGACAACGCGCATGCGAATGGAAAAGCAGGATAAGAAATCCCTGCCTTCTCTGGATGAATATAAGCGGTTTTTCCGCATTGATGAAAACCTGCTGCGCTATGCGAAAAAGGATGCCATCGTGATGCATCCCGGCCCGATTCAGCGCGGAATTGAAATTTCCCCCGGTGTGATCGACAGCAAGCAGTGCATCATCAATGACCAGATCGGGAACTCTGTTGCGGTACGCATGGCAATGTTCTATATCCTTTCTCAGGTGGGAGGTGCGTTCAGATGAAAACAGTTTTGAAAAATTGCAGAGTGCTTGGGACGCTCCACGATAAGGATATGCTCCACGATATTTATGTGGAGAACGGAATTATTGAAAAAATCGGGCTGAACCTTGAGGTGGAGGGCGCGAAGCAGGTGGATGTCGGCGGACATACGGTAATGTCGGGGCTGATTGATATGCACTGCAACATCTGCGACCCCGGGCATGAATATATCGAGGATATTGCGACGGCTTCGCGCGCGGCACTGCGCGGCGGCTTTACAACGATTACCTGCGAGCCGAATACAGACCCTGTGATTGATAATAAAACGGTTGTGGAATATATTGTTTCCAAATCAAAGGAAAAATCTTTGGTGAATATTTACCCCTACGGCAGTATGTCTATCGGCTGCAAGGGGCAGGAGATTGCGGAAATTGGGGAAATGTATGATGCAGGGATTGTCGGCATTTCTGATGGGGATGAATTTACGGATTCTGCCGCATTTCTCAGAAATGTGATGATTTATACGAAGATGTTCGATCTGCCTGTGCTGACGCACTGCGAGGATAGGTCGCTTTCAGGCGTGGGTGTCATGAATGAGGGCTATACGGCGGCATGCCTTGGTCTGACGGGGATGCCCCGAGAGGCGGAAGAAGTCATTGTTGCAAGAAATCTGAACCTTGCGGAGCGGACAGGCGTGCATCTGCATTTATCGCACATCAGCACGAAGGGCTCTGTGCAGCTGATTCGTGAGGCGAAGGGCAGAGGGGTTCCCGTGACCTGCGAAACCTGCCCCCATTATTTCATTCTGACAGAGGAAGCCATCGGGGATTATGATACGTTTGCAAAGGTGAATCCGCCGCTCAGAGCAAAAGAGGATGTTTACGCGATTATTGAGGGGATTGTGGACGGGACGATTGACGTTATCGCATCGGGACACAGCCCCACAAACATGACCGAAAAGGAACGGGAATTTGACGTTGCGGCGTATGGTATTTCTGCATTGGAAACGGCACTTTCCTTAAGCTATACGCATCTGGTGGAGCCGGGCTATATCACGGTGGAGCATCTGATTCGGATGATGTCCGCGAAGCCGGCGGAGATTTTGAAATTATATAATAAGGGAACCTTGGCGGAGGGGAAGGATGCCGATATTATTGTGGTCGATTTTCTGGAAACCCACCGCATTGACCCTGAGCATTTTGCATCGAAGGCGAAATTTTCCCCCTTTGCGGATGAGGAAGTGCGCGGCAAGGTGCTTTATACCATGGTTGGCGGCAGACTGCTGACCTGAAAAACAAATGAGGTGTAAATGAATGTATTTGAAACGATTGGATTTACAGGGTTTCAAATCCTTTCCCGAAAAAGTGAAGCTGGAATTTAACCCGGGGGTGACGGCGGTTGTCGGCCCGAACGGGAGCGGCAAGAGCAATGTTTCCGATGCGGTGCGCTGGGTGCTTGGGGAGCAGAGAGCCAAGAGCCTGCGCGGCGATAAGATGGAGGATATCATATTCGCCGGAACGGAAAACAGAAAGCCCCTTGGCTTTGCCGAGGTTTCTATTCTGATTGATAATCAGGACGGAAAGCTGCCGCTGGCATACAGCGAGGTGCAGGTGACACGGCGGGTGTTCCGCTCGGGCGAGAGCGAATACCGCATCAACGGAACGGCGTGCCGCCTGAAGGATATTCAGGAATTATTCATGGATACGGGCGTGGGCCGAGAGGGCTATTCCATCATCGGACAGGGGCGTATTGATGAAATTCTGAGTGCAAAGGGAGAGGAACGCCGCAGGATTTTTGAGGAAGCGGCAGGCATTGTAAAATATAAAACAAGAAAAAACGAAGCGGTGAATAAGCTGGAAAAGGAACAGCAGAACCTGCTGCGCGTGGATGACATCATCAGCGAATTAGAGGTGCAGGTGGAGCCACTGGAAAAGCAGAGCGAGAAGGCGAGAGAATATCTGCGGTTGAAGGAACAGCTGAAACAGGCGGAAACCACAGCCTTTTGCAGGGATGCGGCGCGAATTGAGAAGGAAACAGAAATGCTTTTGCAGGAGGAAGAGACCGCGGCGGAGCAGCTTGCACAGAGCCTTGCCGAAAGCGACAGGGAAAAGGCGCAGGCACTTTCCTTCCGAGAGAAAAACGAGGAACTGGATGCCCTTTTGCAGCAGCAGAATGAAGAAATGACGGAGCTGCGCGCGGAACTGGAAAAGACCGAGGGCGAGATTCGCCTGCGTGAGGAACAGCGCGCCAATGACGAGGCGAACCGCAGCCGAATTGCCGGCGAGATGGCGGAAAAGGCGAAAAAGCAGACGGAAAACGAAGCCGAGCAGGAACTTTGCCGCAGCAAAATGGCAGGGCTGAAACTGGAAATGGACGCTAGGCAGGAAGAACTGGATGCTTTGCAGGAAAAATATGCATCCCTGAGCACGGCACTGAGTCAGGATGAAACGAAGGTGGAATCCTTTAAGGATGAAATTTTTGAGCAGATTCGGATTGGCACAGAGGCGAAGGGCGAAATTTCCAAGAGAGAAGCCATGCAGGAGCAGTTCCTTGCGAGAAAAGCACAGCTTCTGGGCGAAAAGGAGCATACCGAAAGCAGACTGCATCAGTTTACGGTGCATTTGCAGGCATTGGAAAAGCAGGAGAATGACCGCAGGGAACAGATTCGCTATCTGGAAGGGGAGCTGACTGCTTTGGAGCAGGACAGGAACCATGCGTTGCAGGAAAAGCAGAAGGCGGAGACGAGCCTTTCCGCGCAGGAAAGACGCGGTTCTGAATTAAAATCGCGCTTATCGTTGCTTTCCGAAATGGAACGGGAGCATGAGGGCTATTACAACAGCGTAAAAAGCCTGCTGAATCTGCCGGATGCGAAGGAAAGAGGCATCTGCGGCGCGGTTGGGCAGCTTTTGAAGGTGGAGGAGACCTACGAAACTGCCATTGAAGCGGCACTGGGCGGCGCATTGCAGAATATCGTTACCGAAACGGAGGAGGATGCAAGGGATGCCATCGGCTATCTGAAAAAGCGGAACCTCGGCAGGGCAACCTTCCTGCCTGTGACAGCCATCAAGGGCAGACCGCTCGAGGGCAGACAGGCGATTCTGGCGGAGGTCGGCGTGATTGGTACGGCGTATGATCTGGTTTCGTTTGAGGAGAAATTCAGACAGCTTGCGCTGTATCTTCTGGGGCGGATATTGGTTGTGGAAAATCTGGATAAAGCGGTACAGCTTGCGAAAAAATACCGCCATCAGTATAAATTGGTTACGCTGGAAGGAGACATTCTGAACCCTGGCGGTGCAATGACGGGCGGCTCACAGCAGAAAAAAGCACTGCACGTTT
>JBNMGO010000083.1:0-6067 GCA_050872285.1 Anaerotignum sp. | reverse complement strand
TAATGAAAGCTATTCATGTGCCGCCAGTCGATACGGACAAGTACGAGGACAGCCAGAGCGATGAGAAGCATATCTCTGGGAGCCATCTGTTTTCTTCTGGGCGGTGTAGGCTGAGGGTTGTTTTGTGTATTATTTTCCATAGGGTAATAATCAGGCAAAAAATGCCGTTCTCCTTTCTAAAATTTCTTGTTTTTTGAGAAAAACAGGTACATAAGAACAGTATATCATTATTTTATTGATTTGTAATGCTTTTTTTCTTTTTTGGAGGAATGAAGATGAAAAACGATTCCATTGTGCGTAAGCAGATGATGCTGTACATGGTGACGATTGCGATATTTGTTGCAGTGGTCTGCGGCGCACTGACGATATTTTATACCAAACATTATATGGCGGAAAAACGGGACGAGTTAATCCAGAAAGGGGAAAAAATCGCGCAGGCGTATAAAAAGGGTTACCGCACGGGCAATCTGAGCGAATTAAGCTATGAATTGCAGATTCTGGAAAACTACATGGGCGCAGGGGTGCTGGTCATCAATGAGGATGGCGATATTGCGCTTGCCTCCCCGAACTTTAATGAGGAATTCATGGAGGACAACAGAATCAGCCAGACCCTGATTGAGCGCGTGCAGAACGGCGAAATCGTTTCGGTGCAGACAAAAAGCGGACAGGTTTCCGATACACCCATGCTTGTGGTCGGCTATCCGTTTTCGGAGGGACATCTGGCAGGGATTCTGATGTGCCGTTCTCTGCCGGAAATTGAAGCATCCCTGAAGGAAATGTATCAGATCAGTGTGATCAGCCTGTTTTTCGTTTCTCTGCTGGGGCTGATTGTCAGCTATGTAACGGCAAAATATGTTGCACTGCCGCTGATGCGGATGAACCGCGCGGCGAAGGTTATTGCAAACGGGAATTTTGAGGAGCGCGTGGATGTGACAAGCTCGGATGAATTGGGTGAACTGGCGCAAAGCTTTAACCACATGGCGGAAAGCCTACAGACACATGAGAAGGTGCAGAAGGATTTTATTGCAAATATTTCGCACGATTTGCGTTCACCGCTGACGAGTATGCAGGGCTTTCTGACGGCAATGCTCGATGGGACGATTCCGCCCGAAAAACGGGAACGTTATCTGAAAATCGTTCTGGAGGAAACGGAGCGGCTTTCCCGTATGACGCAGAGCATCGTGGAATTGAGCCGCGCGCAGAGCAGTGCGATTTTGCTGGATGAATCGGATTTTGAACTGAATGAACTGATTCGCTGGAATATCGAAATGCTGGAACCGCAGTTGGAAGAAAAGAATGTGCAGATTCACGGCATTTATGAAGCGGAGCAGACCATGGTGCATGGGGACAGGGATAAAATCTCCCGCGTCCTGCAAAATCTGCTTGGCAATGCGGCAAAGTTCTCGCCGCAGAATGGTGTGATTGAGGTGGAAACGACACTGGATAAGAAAAAGGTTCTGGTTTCTGTCAAGGATCAGGGCCCGGGTATCAGTGAGGAAGACCAGAAATATGTTTTCGACCGTTTCTTTAAAACGGATACAACCCGAAATATGGATAAGACGGGCAGTGGCATCGGTCTGGCGATTGTCAGAGAATTTTTGCAGGCGCATGGCGAAACCATTACGGTAAAAAGTGAGAAGGGGAATGCCGCAACCTTTGTTTTCTCTTTAAAATTGGCGAAAAAAGACAATTAAAAAAGAGTCGAGGTAACGAAATTGTTATCTCGGCTCTTTTTGTATCTGTATTACAGCTTTTCAACCTCGTCCATCCAGATGCGGCTGACTGCATCGGTAGGCATTCTCCAGTCACTTCTGGGAGACAGGCACAATGCGCCGACCTTCGGGCCATCGGGCAGGCAGGAACGCTTGAACTGCTGAATGAAGAAACGATGATAGAAATTCTTGAGCCATTTCAGCAGGGTTGCTCTGTCATATTCACCGGCAAAGGCTTTTTCCGCAAGGAAGAGAATCTTCGCAGGATGATAGCCGAAGCGGATAATCTGATAGAGGAAGAAATCGTGCAGTTCATAGGGGCCGACCAAATCCTCTGTTTTCTGGTTGATTTTCCCGTTTTCATCGGGGGGCAGCAGTTCGGGGCTGACAGGGGTATCCAGTACGTCCAACAGAGCGGCAGATGCTTCTGCATCTACCTCGCCGTTGGTTGCAACCCATTTCACCAGAACACGCACCAGTGTTTTGGGGATGCCGCCATTGACGCCATACATGGACATGTGGTCGCCGTTATAGGTTGCCCAGCCCAGAGCCAGTTCGGACAGGTCGCCTGTGCCGACAACCAGACCGTTGTGTTTATTCGCTAAATCCATCAGAATCTGGGTGCGTTCACGCGCCTGTGCATTTTCGTAGGTCACATTATGCAGGTTGATATCATGGTCAATATCCTTGAAATGCTGGATCACAGCATCGCGGATAGGGATTTCCTTCATGGTGATGCCCAGAGAACGCATAAGTGTCAGGGCATTCTGATAGGTTCTGTCAGTTGTGCCGAAGCCGGGCATGGTCACACCGATGACATGGGTGCGGTCAATGCCCAGATAATCACAGGCTTTCGCACAAACCAGAAGTGCCAGTGTGGAATCCAGACCACCGGAAATACCGATGACCAGAGAATCGGCATGGGTATGCTCCATACGTCTTGCAAGACCTGTTGTCTGAATGGCAAAGATATTTTTGCAGCGTGCATCCAGCTTTGTAGTAGGTGTGAAGGGGACATTGGACAAGGGTCTGTTCCAGTTGTCCAGTGTGGTGTCCTCTGTCATATCGAAGAAAATCTGACGATAGAATTTCTGCGCTTCTGCCTTTTGCAGATGAGACATGAAGGTGGTGTGCTTTCTGCGCTCACTCATCAGCATTTCTACGTCGATATCGGCATAGACAAATTGGCTTTCACGAGAGAAGGATTCTGTTTCCGCGAAAAGCGTACCGTTTTCGTAAATCATGCTGTGTCCGCTGAAAACAGCGTCCTGTGTGGACTCCCCTGTACCTGCGGAGGTGTACACATAAGCGGACAGGCAGCGTGCGGACTGCTGAGACACCAGCTGACGGCGGTAACCGGGCTTGGAGGCAAGCTCATTGCTTGCGGAAAGATTCAGCAGCAGCGTTGCGCCGTACAGGCTCAGATAGGAGCTGGGGGGAATAGGAACCCAGAGATCCTCGCAGATTTCTACACCGATTTTCAGTGCAGGGAAATCCGATGCGGCGAAAATTAAATCCGCGCCGATGGGAACATTCTGCCCGGCATAAGTAATTTCTTCCGCCAGAAGGTCATCCGCGGAGGCAAACCAGCGTTCCTCGTAAAATTCGCTGTAGTTGGGGATATGTGTTTTGGGAACGATGCCCAGAAGTCTGCCCTTATAGATGGCAACAGCGCAGTTGAACATCTGATTATCCACAGCGATGGGCGCACCAATCAAGAGGAAGAGATCCAGTGCCTTTGTTGCTTCTGCAATCTCCTGAACTGCCTGCTCGGCAGCGTGCAGAAGGGGTGTCTGGAAGAATAAATCCGCACAGGTATAGCCTGTGACAGAAAGCTCGGGGAAGGACAGCACGCGCACCCGTTTTGCGGCAGCTGCTTCCGCCAGCTTCAGAATTTCTTCTTTATTATAAACACAATCGGCAACCTTCAGCTTTGGCACAGCCGCGCCGACCTTTACATAACCATACATACTTTCATCTCTCCTTAGAATTTTCTGAACAGACCGATGACCTTGCCCAGAATGGCAACGTCCTTTACGATAATGGGTGACATAGAGGAATTTTCCGGCTGCAGGCGGATGAAATCCTTTTCCTTATAGAAGGTTTTGACGGTGGCAAAATCCTCGATTAAGGCAACAACGATATCGCCGTTATTTGCATCCTGCTGCTGACGAACCAGAATCAGATCCTTATCAAAAATGCCTGCTTCAATCATGCTTTCCCCTTTGACACGGAGCATAAATACGGTGTCATTATGAATATAATCTACGGGAATCGGGAAGGTATCCTCGATATTTTCCACGGCAAGAATCGGTGTGCCGGCAGTGATGTTGCCAACGATTGGCACATTCACCAGCTCACGCTGGGGTGCTTCAAAGCCGGGATCCAGAATTTCAATGGCTCTGGGCTTGGTCGGGTCGCGGCGAATCAGCCCCTTCTTTTCCAGACGGGACAGATGCCCATGCACCGTTGAGGTAGATTTCAGCCCAACCGCATCACAGATTTCCCGTACCGAAGGGGGATAGCCCTTTTCCCGCACCTCTGCTTTCATATATTCCAAAATTTGCTTTTGCTTTGCAGACAGCTCGCTCAATATACTCACTCCTTATGATTGTATCCAAATAGATGGGAATTATCAAGTCAATGGCAGAAATATCCTGCCGTCGGACAGAAATCGGCTTTTTATGGACAATTTCTGCTGTTTGTTCTCATTATAGCATGGAAATGATACAAAATCAAACCTATGTTCGTAAATTTTATAAAAAAGTATTGACAAAGAATAAGTGTTCGTGTAATATACAAGCATAAAACGAAGAAATGTTCGGAGTAAATGGGGGCGAAAACATGGAAAGAAGAACACAAAGAAGAGTTGTAAGAAAATCCAGAAAAATCAGAAAAAATATCTTTCTGCTGCTGACACTGGCGCTGATTCTCTGCCTGGGAACCTTTGCCATGGGCGCACAGAAGGGAAAGGAAACAAAAACGTATTACGAATCTGTGGTGATTCAGAAGGGCGATACCATCTGGGATATCGCAGAGGAATATAAAGCAGAGGGACAGAAAACCGAACAGATGGTTGATGCAATTCGCGAGGTAAATGGACTGAAAACAGCGAACATACGAACGGGCGAAAATATCATCGTACCGGTGACAAAGGAAATATAAGCCAGATGAAAGGGGGTGAAGAGATTCATCCCCTTTTTTATAGAAGAAAATTCTTAAGAGTTTCTTACGGTTTCGAAAATCCGTTGCAGGAGAATTGCTTTTTATGATACTATAAGATTAAGAAAAAAACATATTTGCCCGGCGCGAATATGTTTTGCCCAAACAGGGTAAAAAACTGCATAAAGGAGGTTGAAGAAATGTTTCCATGGATTGTTGTTTTGGCGATTCTCGGCTTGGTGATGATTTTTGCAGAGATTCTGATGCCGGGGTTTGGACTGTTTGGCATTTTGGGTACAATCTCCCTTTTCGGTTCGCTTGTGCTGACGTTTAAGATTTACGGACTGATTCCATTTTTGATTATGCTGGCTGCGGTTGTGGTCGTATTTTTCGCAATGGTATTGCTGGCAAAGCAGAGCGGACTGTACAATAAGGTCGTGTTAAAGGATAAGCAGGAGGCAAAGGATTTTGACGAAAGCGTTCTGCAGGGACTTTTGGGGCAGACCGGTGTGACACATTCGACACTGCGCCCCTTTGGTGTGGCAGAGATTGACGGGAAGATGGTCGATGTCTGTTCGCAGGGGGATTTTATTGACAGAGGCGAAAAGGTGCAGGTTGTGCAAATCATGGGGAAAACTGTGGTTGTAAAGGTATGCGAAGCGTAAAAGGAGGCGTAAGAGATGTTTGAAATTTTTGGTTTGATTATTCCGTTGATTGTCATTCTGGTGATTGTGGGAATTTTCCTGAGCTTTGTTCCGCTGGGACTTTGGATTTCTGCGATTTCCGCAGGCGTTAAGGTAAATATTTTTTCGCTGGTCGGGATGCGTTTGCGTCGGGTGCGTGCGGATAAAATCATCCGTCCGTTGATCAAGGCGCAGAAAGCCGGGATGGATGTCAACGCAAATCAGCTGGAATCCCACCTGCTTTCCGGTGGTCGTGTGGATAATGTTGTAGATGCTTTGATTGCGGCGCACAGAGCGAATCTGGATCTGTCCTTTGAACGTGCGGCGGCAATCGACCTGGCAGGACGTAACGTTTTTGAAGCGGTAAAAATGAGCGTAACTCCTAAGATTATCGAGACACCCTGGATTTCCGCCGTTGCGATTGACGGTATTGAGGTGAAGGTTATCGCAAAGGTAACGGTAAGAGCGAACCTGAGCAGACTGGTCGGCGGCGCAGGCGAAGAAACGATT
>JBNMGO010000084.1:0-6064 GCA_050872285.1 Anaerotignum sp. | reverse complement strand
GCTACTACGTCATCTTTCAGATCTTCTTTCAGTCTTGTAGCTTCACCAACAAGTTCCAGACCTACGTTCTGAACCTTGCCGTATCTCTGTTCCATTACTACAAAAATACCTTTGCTCATTGGGTTTGCCTCCTAAATCTATTTCAAAATCAGATAATGAATTTTTCTTCCAGTTTTTTCACGATTGCATCAACTGCTTCTTCGGGTGTCAAACCGTTCAGAATCGTACCTGCACCTTTCACTTCTTTTGTGAAGGATTTGAATACGTTTGTAGGGGAACCCTTCAGACCAATCATATCCAGTTCCAGGTCAGCCTTCAGATCTTCAAAGCCCAGAACCTTGATTTCCTTCTGGTAAGCTTCGAAAACGCCGCCGATGGACATATATCTGGGTTCTGCCAGTTCAGCGATTGCTGTCAGCAGGCAAGGAGTTTTTACTTTTACGATGTGGTAACCGTCTTCAAACTGTCTCTTTACTACTACATAGTCTTCTGCTGCTTCTACAACTTCTTCTACATAGGAAACCTGAGCCAGGTGCAGTTTTTCAGCAATCTGGGGACCAACCTGAGCTGTGTCACCGTCGATTGCCTGACGGCCTGTGATGATCAGGTCATAGCCGATGTGCTTCAGCGCTGCAGCGATGATGCCGGATGTTGCATATGTATCGGAACCACCGAATTCTCTTGCGGATACCAGGTAAGCATCATCACAACCCATAGCCAGTGCTTCTCTCAGTGCAACGTCTGCCTGAGGGGGGCCCATGGAAACAACTGTTACTGTGCCGCCCAGCTGTTCTTTGATTCTCAGTGCAGCTTCAATACCTGTTTTGTCGTCATGGTTGATGATGGAGGGTACACCGTCACGAATCAGTGTGCCTGTTTTGGGGTCAATCTTTACTTCAACTGTATCGGGAACCTGTTTGATACAAACTAAAATCTTCATGGATTTTTTTCTCCTTCCGTTCTCTTATGTCAAATTATTTCAGTTTCATCCAGCTGGAGATAACCATCTTCTGAACTTCAGATGTACCTTCGTAGATTTCTGTGATCTTCGCGTCACGCATCATTCTTTCTACGGGGTAGTCTCTTGTATAACCATAGCCGCCGAACAGCTGCAGGCATCTTCTTGTGATATCGCTTGCTGTGGAGCCGGCAAAGTATTTGCACATTGCGGACAGGTGGCTGTAAGGCTTGCCTGCATCCTTTGTTGCTGCTGCTTCATAAACCAGCAGTTTTGCAGCTTCTGCTTTTGTAGCCATGTCTGCCAGTTCGAACTGTGTATTCTGGAACTGACCGATCTTCTTGCCGAACTGTCTTCTTTCCATTACATATTTTACACATTCGTCGATTGCACCCTGCATGATACCCAGAGCCTGAGAAGCGATACCGATACGGCCGCCGTCCAGTGTCTGCATTGCAATCTTGAAGCCCTGACCTTCTTTGCCAGGATGTTTTCCTTAGGGATTCTGCAGTTTTCAAAGATCAGATCGCAGGTTGCGGAACCACGAATACCCATCTTTCTTTCCTTCTTACCGATGGAGAAACCGGGTGTGCCTTTTTCTACGATGAAAGCGGAAATGCCCTTGTTGCCTTTGGATTTATCTGTCATAGCGATAACTACATAGATATCAGCGTAGCCAGCGTTTGTGATAAATACCTTTGTACCGTTCAGAACATATTCGTCACCATCCAGAACAGCTGTTGTCTGCTGCATGGAAGAGTCTGTACCTGCACTGGGCTCTGTCAGACCGAATGCACCGATCTTTTCGCCCTTTGCCAGGGGTACCAGATATTTCTGTTTCTGTTCTTCTGTACCGAAGTAGTAGATAGGACCTGCACACAGAGATGTGTGAGCGGAAACGATAACTGCTGTAGTCGCGCATACCTTACCCAGTTCTTCAACTGCCATTGCGTATGTCAGATAGTTGCCGCCTGCGCCGCCGTATTCCTTAGGGAAGGGAATGCCCATGAAACCGTATCTAGCAAGTTTGGGAATGCTTTCTACGGGGAATCTTTCTTCTTCGTCAAGCTCTTCTGCCAGAGGTTTGATTTCCGTTTCAGCGAATTTCTTGTACATTTCTCTCAGCAGTACCTGCTCCTTAGAATATCCGAATTCCATAAATTTGTTTCCTCCTTTAAACATTTGCTTGTGTCTTTAGACGCATTGTCTTTTGCTGTTGTGAGACAAGGCTCACGGTTTATATAGATGAAATCCTCGATTTTTTCGATTTTTTCACACTATCCTAGTATAATGTACTTTTTTCTGTTTTACCAGAGTGTTTTTTTAAAAAAACTAAACAATTTTTAGGGGGTTCCGCATATCAACAAAATTGACAATAAAGACCCCCCTGAATTCCCCTAATTATGCTCTTTTTTTGTTATATTCTTCTAATTCCAGAATTGCATCTTTAATCATAGCGGGTGTGATTTCGTAAGGAACCACATCCAGGTCATATCTCTGTACAGCCAGTTCCAGTACGGGATCCAGTTCGTCAACCTCGATTTCCAGGTCAGCCAGCTTTGTAGGCAGCTCCATGCCTTTGTAGAAATCGAAGAATCTGTCCAGCTTGTCATACTGCTTATCCAGTGTCAGCAGCAGCAGTGTGCCGTAGGAAACAACCTCGCCGTGTTTGTGTCTTGCTTCAATCTGGGGCAGTGTTGTGCTCGCATTGAAGAAAGCGTGTGCCAGAGATGTGTTGTATTTTGCAGAGTCAACCATGTTGGAAACCATACCTGTGTTGATGAAGATGTTCAGTGCAACCTCTTCGATTGCCTTGGATGCACGGTTGTTTCTGCAGTCTTCCATTGCCTGTACGCCGTATTTCAGCAGAGGCTCTGTGCAGCATGCTGCCAGTGCAACGCCTGCCTGTTCTTCCAGTGTCAGTTCGTGTTCTCTGCCTCTTGCGGAGAATCTTACTTCTGCTTCCTTACTCATACCGTCGCCGATACCTGCCCACAGGAACGCTGCGGGTGCTTCTGCGATAACCTTTGTAGAGATAAAGATATGTACAGGGGGTCTGTCCACGCGGAAGAAGGTGCGGAACTCGTGGTTGGGGTAGTAGTAGATGCCCAGTGCGGAGTTACAAGCACATGTGGATGCAATGGTAGGGAATGTGAAGTAAGGCTTATTCATTCTGTGTGCCAGCAGCTTACCTGTATCGATTGCCTTACCGCCGCCCAGACAGAAAATCATATCTGCATTTTTCACAAGTTCATTCTGTTCCAGTTCTTCTACAGCCTCGAAGGATGCTTCGCCGGGGAACAGGATATAATCAATCTTTACGATACCGTCCTGTGTTGCTTCATCCAGATATTTCTTTGTTGCGTTGATAGAAATTTCATCACTGATAACAACAGCCTTTGTACCATAGGGAGAGCATACCTTGTCGATTTCCTTGTAAGCATTTTCACCTGCGGAATAGCCGGGGAAAAATACAGTATTGTTTGCCATAATTACATTCCTCCTAAAAAAATTTAAATCCTCAAAAACTTCCTCATTTTGAATGAAAACTTTTCATACCTGCCAAGCAGGCTCCTCTTTGTACACAGCGGAAATACATTTCGTTGTTATACAAATCAAGTATATGAAAAAATCCCTTATTTTTCAATCAATTTTGCAGAAGACAAATCATCTTTGGAACAATGAACAAGAAAATATGGCTTTTTCTCCCTTTTTTTACTGAAAATTTGTTCATTTTTGTCGCTAATTTCACAAAATAAAACCTTATGTTTAATTTTTTTAAATTACTTCTATACGAAGGATTTTCCGCTGTCCCCCACACTTTGCACAAATAAAAAATACCAATCCCATCAAAAGACTGGTATTTTTTTTGTTGCATCCTGCAAAATGAGATTTTTCAGTCTCATTTTCCGATTAAATTCTGTCTGAAAACAGGTACATACATCAACTTTGCACCCCTTCTGACACTTTCCATCAGCGAAATACTTCTTACAGAAACACGCATCGGCTCCACGCGAACACCCTTCTGCACGTCAATAAAATTCCGCTGTGGCTCTACCTCTCTGCCAAGCGTGACATGGGGGCTGAGTCCCTTTCTCTCTCTCGCAAAGCCCTGCTGCTCCAGAGATTTTTCCAGTGTGCTGAAAAGTCTTTGCAGGTGATTGTTTCGCTCAAGTCCTGCCCATAAAATGCCTTTGTTTCCTCTCGGGAAAAAGCCGATTCTGTCAATCGTCATGGTAAACGGACGGTTGCGGCGTGCCGTTTCGTAAATCGCCTCATGCAGATAATCCAGATCTTCCTCCTGCACCTCGCCCAGAAAATGCAGTGTCAGATGAAAATTTTCCTGCGGCGTATAGTTCCCCCTGCGGCAAAGCTGCTGCGTTTGTGCCTGCACCTCTGCCAGCTGTGTTCTGATTTCTTCCTCCAGTTCAATCGCAATAAATGTACGCAAGCGTTCCACCTCCTTTTTCAAGAAAAGCTCCGTACAGCCTTGTCTTGCAGGACTGCACAGAGCCTTTTCCTATTTTATATCGTTTTTATTTTACCAGTGCCAACGCCTTTTCCACTACGTTTTCTACGGTAAAACCAAAGTCCTTGAACAGTAAGCCTGCGGGTGCAGATGCACCGAAGCCGTTCATGCAGATGATGTCGCCGTCCAGACCGGTATATCTCTGCCAGCCGAAATCAGCCGCCGCTTCCACAGCCAGTCTTGCGCGCACGTTCTTAGGCATTACGCTTTCCTTGTAAGCCGCATCCTGTGCTTCAAAAACTTCCCAGCAGGGCATGGAAATAACTCTTGCCTTTACGCCCTTTGCTGCCAGCTCGTCTGCTGCCTTGTAAATCAGCTCTACCTCGGAACCGGATGCCATCAGAAGAACATCAGGTGTCCCAGCGCAGTCCTTCAGCACATACGCACCCTTCAGTGCATCCTTGCCTGTGCCTTCCAGTGCGGGCAGATTCTGTCTGGAAAGAATCAGAGCCGTAGGTGTTGTTTTGCTGTTCAGTGCTGTATACCATGCCGCTGCGGTTTCTCTTGTATCACAGGGACGGAATACATTGTAGTTGGGCAGGCTGCGCAGCATTGCCAGATGCTCGATGGGCTGATGGGTAGGGCCATCCTCGCCAACGCCGATGCTGTCATGTGTCAGAATACTGATAACAGGCAGACCCATCAGTGCTTCCATTCTCAGCCCTGCCTTCATGTAGTCTGCGAATACGAAGAAGCCTGCAATATAAGGTCTTACGCCGCCATGTACGGACATCCCGTTTGCGATTGCTGTCATGGCAAATTCACGAATACCGAAATGCACGTTAGAGCCTGCGGGGTTTTCCTTGCTGTAATATTCTCTGTCCTTCATCTGAGATTTATTGGAAGGAGCCAGGTCAGCGGAGCCGCCGAACAGGTTGGGTACCGCCTTTGCTACCTTCTGCAGTACCTTTTCAGAAGCCGCTCTGGTCGCAAGGTCGCCCTCGTTCTTCCAGAAATCCTCATCGTTCAGCAGATCAGCCGCCAGCTCGTCGCTGTGCCATTCTGCATATTCCTTCGCCAGTTCGGGATATTTTTCCGCATACGCACGGAACATTTCGTTCCATTCTGCCTCTGCCTTTGCGCCCTCTGCCGTGATTGCCGCAACGTGCGCCTTCACTTCTTCGGGAACAAAGAATTCCTTATCGGCATAAGGCCAGCCCAGATTTTCCTTTGTCAGCTTGATTTCTTCCTCGCCCAGAGGTTCGCCGTGTGCAGAAGCCTTGCCCTGCTTGTTGGGTGCGCCGTAGCCGATTTTTGTTTCAATCTTAATGATGGAAGGCTTATCGGATTTCTTTGCCGCTGCAATCGCTGCCGCAATCGTGTCAACGTCATTGCCGTCCGCAACCTCCTGTGTATCCCAGCCATACGCCTCGAAGCGTTTCAGCACATCCTCAGAAAATGCGGTTGCTGTGTCGCCCTCGATGGTGATGTGGTTGCTGTCATACAGTACAATAATCTTATTCAGACCCATTGTCCCTGCCAGAGAAGCCGCTTCGGAAGCAACGCTTTCCTGTAAGCAGCCGTCGCCGCAGAGTGCGTATGTGTAATGGTCTACTACCTTAAATTCGGGTGTGTTG
>JBNMGO010000355.1:0-1958 GCA_050872285.1 Anaerotignum sp. | reverse complement strand
CCCTCTGACCTTTGCTTCTGTTGTCTGTGCGAAAACATCCCGAATCATATCAAACAGGCCTGTATAGGTCGCAGGGTTACTTCTGGGGGTGCGCCCGATGGGGGACTGGTCGATATTGATGACCTTATCCAGCTTTTCCAGACCAAGCATAGCTTCATGCCTGCCGGCTCTGGTTTTAGCTCTGTTCAGCTCCTTTGCCAGACGTTTATAGAGAATTTCATTGATGAGGGAGCTTTTGCCGCTGCCACTGACACCCGTCACGCAGGTAAACACGCCAAGCGGAATTTCCACATCAATGTTTTTCAGATTATTTTCCGCCGCGCCCTTGATAACTAATTTATGATCCGGTACGAAGGGTCTGCGTTCCTTTGGCACTTCGATTTTCTTGCGTCCGCTCAGGTATGCCCCCGTAACGGAACGCTCCACCGCCATAATTTCCTCGACACTGCCTGCCGCAACGATTTCACCGCCGCCGCGTCCTGCGCCGGGGCCGATATCCACCACAAAATCCGCCGCGCGCATGGTATCTTCATCATGCTCCACCACAATCAGGGAGTTGCCGATATCGCGCAGGTGTTTCAGGGTTGCAAGCAGCTTATCATTATCGCGCTGATGCAGACCGATACTCGGTTCGTCCAGAATATAGACCACGCCAACCAGACCGGAGCCAATCTGCGTTGCCAGACGGATACGCTGCGATTCCCCGCCCGAAAGCGTGCCTGCCGTTCTGGAAAGCGTCAGATATTCCAGACCGACATCAATCAGAAAGCCAACTCTGGCATTGATTTCCTTCAAAATCCGCTCTGCAATCATGTTTTCCCGTTCCGTCAGCGTCAGACTTTGGAAGAATTCCTGCATTTTACCGATGGAAAGCTCTGTCACCTCGGAAATATTTTTGCCGTTGATGGTAATCGCAAGCACCTCCGGGCGCAGGCGTTTCCCATGGCAATCGGGACATTCGATATTCGTCATATATTCCTCAAATTCCGCGCGCATGGCTTCGGAGGTTTCGTTATATCTGCGCTGCAGGGTATTGATGACCCCCTCAAAAGCATAATCATAGGTGCCTGTGCCGCGCACATTGCTGTAGGTAATCCGCAGCTTTTCCTTCGTGCCATAAAAAATAATATCCTTGATTTTTCGGGGCAAATCCTTGAACGGTGTTTCCAGAGAAAAGCCATATTTTGCGGCAAGTGCATCAAAGAGCACCTTGCTCATACTGCCTTTCGCATTGACGGAATTATAGCCGGGGGCGGCAATCGCGCCCTGCATGATGCTAAGCTCCTCATTCGGCACAATCAGCTGTTCATCAAACTTCATCTGCATCCCCAAACCCGTACAGGTCGGGCAGGCACCGCTGGGGTTATTGAAGGAGAACATACGCGGTTCGATTTCCATCAAATCCACGCCGCAGTCGGGGCAGGAAAAGCTCTGGCTGAACAGCAGTTCCTCCTCGCCCTGATTCACATCCACAATCAAAAGACCGCCGCTGAGTGCTGTTGCCGTTTCGATGGATTCGGTCAAACGCATCTGCATGCCTTCCTTCACCATCAGGCGGTCTACCACGATTTCGATGTTATGCTTTTTATTCTTTTCCAGTTCGATTTTTTCGGAAAGGTCATAGAGAATCCCATCCACGCGGACACGCACATAGCCGCTTTTTTTCGCATCCTCCAAAAGCTTCACATGCTCGCCCTTTCTGCCGCGCACCACAGGTGCCAGAAGCTGTAATTTTGTCCGCTCGGGCAGTTCCATAATGCGGTCTACAATCTGGTCAATCGTCTGTTTTTTGATTTCCTTGCCACATTTCGGGCAATGGGGAATCCCGATTCTTGCGTAAAGCAGACGCAGATAATCGTAAATTTCCGTTACCGTACCGACGGTGGAACGGGGGTTATGGCTCGTTGTTTTCTGGTCGATGGAAATGGCAGGAGAAAGTCCCTCGATGAGGTCTACAT
>JBNMGO010000368.1:0-1904 GCA_050872285.1 Anaerotignum sp. | reverse complement strand
ATCCACCTCGCGCACCAGATGCCCCTTGGAGCTGCCCCCGATAGAGGGGTTGCAGGGCATCATGGCAATGCTGTCCAGGGAAATGGCAAACAGCACCGTCCGCATGCCAAGGCGCGCCGCCGCAAGTGCCGCTTCACAGCCGGCATGACCGCCGCCGATAACGGCAACATCTATGGTTTCTGCATGATACATATTCAAAATTCCTCTCTTTTTGGATTTGTTATCATATTTTTCACTAATGTTTTATTTTACACGAAAAAAGAGGGAAACACAATAGTTTCCCTCTATCAAATACATTTTTCCGTATCGTGCAGACAGTTTCCCGAAACCTTTCCTCATTATTTTTGATTATTCCCGTAATTCCTGCAAGGCTTTCTTGAACTGCCGTGCAAACAAAATCGAGGTTGTCGTAACAGCAATGATATCTGCGACAGGCTCCGCCAGAAAGACCGCCATGACTTTATTCCCGAAGAAATGCGGCAGAATATAAATCAGCGGAATCAACAGAATGATTTTTCTGTAAATCGCAAGAAAAAGCGAGGTTTTCGCATTGCCGATGGCAATAAACGTCTGCTGGCAGGCAATCTGAATCCCCATGACAACGCTCGTTGCCATGAAAATCCGCAGCGCCCAGGCGGTATAATCCAGAAAGGCACTGTCCTGTGCAAACAGCGTGGCAAGCGCACGAGGAAAGAGCATCACAATCAGCCACAGCGCCGCCGAATAGCCGAGAGAGCATTTCAGCAGGATGGCGAAGGATTCGCGCACGCGCGCAGGCTTTCTCGCCCCAAAATTATAGCCCGTAATCGGCTGTGCGCCCTGCGAAAGCCCCGAAAGCGGCAGCATGGAAAACTGCATCACGCTTGTCAGAATCGTCATCGCGCCAACCGCCGTATCTCCGCCGTATTTCAGCAGAGAGGAATTAAAGCAGATATTCAGAATACTTTCCGTAGACTGCATCACAAAGGGACTCAACCCAAGCAGCACACAGGGAAGAATGACCCTGCCCTGCAAACGGAAATTTCTGAACCGCAATCTCAGTGTGGTTTTCTTTCCCAGAAGGAAGGTCAGCACCCATGCGGCGGAAAGTGCCTGCGAAAGCACCGTTGCCAGTGCCGCACCCTTTACCCCCATGCCGAAGAAGAAAATAAAAACGGGGTCGAGGATGATATTCGTCACCGCGCCAATCAGGGTGGTTTTCATGCTGATTTTGGCAAAGCCCTGCGCCGTGATGAAGGCATTCAAGCCAAGCGTCAGCTGTACGAAAATTGTACCGCAGGCATAAATGCGGATATAATCCATGGCGAAATCAATCGTATTTTTACTTGCGCCAAAGGTTAAGAGAAACGGTCTTGCAAACAGCTGAAACAGCACCGTCAGCGTGACGGCAACCAGAATCAGCAGTGCCGCGCAGTTGCCCAGAATCCGCTCCGCTTCTTCCGTATCATTTCGCCCAAGCATGATGGACGCTCTTGGTGCGCCGCCCATCCCTGCAAGCATGGCAAAGGCGGAAATCAGCATAATCAGCGGCATGCAGACACCGACACCCGTCAGCGCCAGCTTGCCCGTTTCGGGGATATGCCCGATATAAATACGGTCAACCACGTTATAAAGCACATTTACAATCTGCGCCGTGATGGCAGGCACCGCCAGCTTCCACAGCAGCTTTTTAATGGGCTTTACGCCCAATTCGTTTTCCTGTTCCATGTTTTCACCTTACTTACCTAAGCAGAACTTCGTAAAGATTCTGTCTATGATTTCTTCATCACTGGTATCCCCCGTGATTTCACCCAGAGCGCGGTTGGCATCCTGCAAATCCATGGAGATAAAATCCTCCGGCATCCGCATGGTGATGGTTTCCATGCAGTGCTCCATGGCTTCTTTCGCACGATAGAGCGCATCCT
>JBNMGO010000113.1:0-5119 GCA_050872285.1 Anaerotignum sp. | reverse complement strand
CCATATTCACCCGTGTTTTCGCTTCCATCGCAATCCGCAGGGCATCAATACAGAAAATCTCGCCGCCGCAGAGCCGCAGTCGTGTTCGCATTTCCTCGGGCGTTGCATCCGTATTCACAACCACCTTTGTTTCCTCCGTCACCCCTGCGGTCACAGGCAGCTTCCCTGCCAGTGCTTCATGAAACAGTCCCAGAATATGCGGCGTTTCCACAGGGCTGTTGATGCCGATTTCCTGCTCCGCCGCCGCAAAGCGGATATACGCCTTGACGGGTGAGCCTCTTTTTTCCGAACCATAGCTGGAAAAGCTTGCCGCATTGAGCCCCAGTATCGTTGCGCCCATCTCCCCCAGCATCTTGCCGCAGAGATTCGCGCCCAGACCCCCAATGCTTTCCAGACGTATTTCGAAATATCCGTTTTCATTCGTGATAGGCAAAGTCATCCCATTCCCTCCTTTTTCCTTAGTATGGGCAAAGCCGGAACGGCTATACCCTTCTTTTTTCGCACAAAAAAAGCCCCCCAAAAAAGGGGGACTTTCAAAAGTTCTGTTACACAATAATATAAATCACCGCAATCGTCAGACCCAGACCAATCAGCAGGATACTCTGCGCGAAGCCCTCGCGGTATACCGGATGGTCATTTTCATAATCCGTATAGGCGGAGAAATATTTATCCTCGGGGGGAACAATGCGTCCGTTATCGTTATTGAAGATAAAGATACGCAGCAGTGCAATGATGTCGTCCATCAGGTTGCCTGCGATACGAGCGAAGAAGCCGCCCACATAAGGCAGAACCGTCAGCAGAATCGGGCGGTACACCTTATCCTCCAGATTGCACCATTCGGGCCAGCGGTCTACATAAACCAGATTGCCGTTTGCATCCTTCTGCATCAGCACCTTGCGGATGAACAGGAAGTAAACCACAATACCGACGCAGATGGAAACCACCGCACCCTTGAGGTTCACCCATGCGAAATAATGCACCGCATGTTCGGGCGTATGCGCGTTCATGAAATGCGCGCCCATTGCCGCCAGAACGTCCTGTGTCTGATGCGGGAACAGCCCCAGAATCGGCAGGCAAATTGCAATCACGCCCAGAATCACCGCCATCAGTTTACTGATATAAGGTGCATTTCTGACAGGCTTCGGTGCGCCGTAGGGGTTATCCTCAATGAAGATACATACGAAAATCTTCGTCATATATGCCAGTGTCAGCCCGCCGGAGAACAGGAACAGGATTTCCGCGCCCTTCATAAACGCGATGGACTGCCCTGCTTCCTTCAGCACCTCGATGTATTCCACCATGCTTTCGTGAATCAGCGTTTTGGAAATATAGCCGTTCCACAGAGGAATACCGCCGATGCCAAGAATCGGCATCAGGAAAATCAGCTTCAGCAGTGGCTTATCCTTGCCGTAGCCGCGAATCTTATTCAGGTTCAGCTCTCTCAGGTTCATGAAAATCACACCTGCGCCGAGGAACAGCAACAGCTTGAACAGAGAGTGATTCAGGAAATGCAGCAGTGTGCCGCTTGCCGCCAGTGCGTTATGCTCGCCCAGAAGCCCCTGCATCCCGATGGCAATGATGATAAAGCCAATCTGGGACATGGAGGAGCAGGCCAGTGTGCGTTTCAGGTTGACGGAGAATACCGCCAGAACCGCGCCAAGCACCATCGTGATGATACCCAAAATCAGAATGAACTGCCCCCAAGCCGCATCATGCAGGAACAGCTTGCAGCTGACAATAATCGTACCGAATACGCCTGTTTTCGTCAGCAGACAGCTGAGCAGCGCACTGGAGGGTGCCGGTGCAACGGTATACGCATTCGGCAGCCAGATATGCAGCGGAAACAGCCCTGCCTTCGCCGCAAAGCCAAACAGAATCAATACGCCGATGGCATAGAATTCCGCAGGGTTTTCCTGGCTCTGCATAAATGCGGTCAGCTCTGCCATGTTCAGTGTGCCTGCCTTCTGATACATCATAAACAGACCCATCAGCGTCACCAGACCACCAATCACCGCTACCGCAAGGTAGGTCTTTGCGGAGCGAACCGTGAAGTCCTCCTCATCGTGCATAACCAGTACGAAAGAGGTAAAGGACATAATTTCAAAGAAAATAAATGTCGTAAACAAATCGGCGGAAAGGAAAATCCCCATCGTTGCGCCCAATGTGAGGAACACAAAGAAATAGTAACGATTTCTGTTCCGTTCAGCCGCCATGTATTCCTTGGAAAAGAGGGTTGTAATCAGCCAGATTGCGCCCGTCAGCACGGCAAGAATCACGCCGAAGCCATCCGCCGCAAAGCTCAGTCCCAGTCCGCAGAAGCCGCGCAGGTTATAAACCGTTTCCTTGCCAATCAGCGTCAGGCTCGCAAGGAAAATCACCGCGGATAAAATCCAGCACCAGATATCCCTTGCACCCTTATTGCTGCGCCCGATGATATAGCTGATTACCGCGCCGAGGAAAGGAAAAAATACCAGAAACGGTAAAATCATGCTTGTTGTAGTTTCCATTTTTCTCCCCCTCCTTTACAGTACGCCCATAATGGCGTCATTCATAATGCCAAGCAGTGTTGCAGGCATCAGACCCATCAGAATCGAAACAGCCGCCAGAATAATCAGAGGCACTGTCATATATTTATTCGGGTCGGATACATGGTCATAATAGCCTGCCGGGTATTCCTTCTCCCGCGGGAAATATGCCCGAATGACGATGGAGAAGATATACAGTGCCGTCAGCAGTGCCGACAGAATCAGCGCAACCACGCCGATATAGGTAACCGGGTTGCCGCTTGCCGTTGCCGCCGTTGCCAGTGCCCATTTGCTGTGGAAGCCTGCAAAGGGCGGCACGCCGACCAGACCAATCCCCGTAATTGCCATGGTTGCGAAGGTAATCGGCATCAGCTTGCCGAAGCCCTCCACCTCGTAGAGATATTCTCTGTGTGTTTTATACAGAATCGCACCGGCAGTAAAGAACAGTGTGATTTTGATGACCGCATGATAAATCATGTGCAGCATCCCTGCCGCAAGCCCTGTCGGTGTCATGATGGCAACGCCGAAGATGATATAGGACAGGTTCGAGATGGTGGAATATGCAAATCTTCTTTTGATATGCGGTGTCCGCAGTGCAACGGTCGAACCGAACACAATCGTAATCGAAGCCGCAATCAGCATCACATACTGCGCCCATGTGCCAATCAGAAATTCCGTACCGAAAGCATAATACGTCAGACGGATGATGGCGAATACACCGGATTTTACGACTGCCACCGCATGCAGCAGTGCCGTAACGGGTGTGGGGGCAACGGATGCCTTCGGCAGCCAACGATAAAACGGGAATACTGCCGCTTTGACACCAAAGCCGAAGAATGCCAGCACGAATACCAGACGCAGCATCTGTTCATTGCCTGCAATCAAATCGGGGTTCAGCACGCCGCCGTAAACAAAGTCTGTCGTTGTGCCGTAGAACAGCACGAACACAAACCCGATAAACGCCAGAGATGCACCGAACATCATGTAAAGCACATAGGTTTTCCCGGCATGGCGCGCCTTATTGTCGAACTGGTGCATTACGATTGGCAGTGTCACCAATGTCAGGAATTCATAGAACAGATACATCGTTAAGAAGTTATCCGCAAAGGCAATCCCGATCACTACGCCGAAGGTCATGGTGAAGAAGGAGAAGAAACGGTCTTCATGCCCTTCATGCGTCATGTATTCAAAGGCGTAAATCGTTGTGGGAATCCAGAGCAGGGATACCATCGTACCGAAAATCTTGGATAACCCATCCACATGCAGCGCCAGAGACAATCTGTTGCTGAAGCGGAAAATTGTAATCGCGCCGCTGTCCGCAAAGAAGATGGCATATAATGCAAAAATCGCATTCAGCACAATAATCGGCAGAACCACCTTTTGGCGCGCCTTTCTGTCACTAAATTTTACCGGCAGCAGGCAGGCACCTGCAATGATCGGAAAGATCACCGGTAACAATATCGCAAATGCGTTCATAATGTTTCCTCCCTTTCCCTTAGAAAATCATTCCGCTGATACTGCGGATTGCCTGCATCAAAGGCTCAGGCATCATGCCAAAGCCGACTACGGCAATGCTCAGCAGCACCAGAGGCACCGTCATCAGATAATTCGGCTCCTTCTTCTGCAGGGACGCATAATCAAAATCCTTGCCGGGGAAGAACCCGTTTACTACAATACTCATCAGGTATCCTGCCGTCAAGAGTGCGCTCACCATCAGCACCGCAACGCCGACCAGACCAAGCACGCCCGACTGCGGCAGCAGACCGCCCTGCGCCAGATACCATTTGCTCACAAAGCCGCTTGTGGGCGGAATCCCAATCAGAGAAAGGGATGCCAGTGCAAATGTCCACATCACAATCGGCATTTCCTTCCCGATGCCCTTCAGCTCGGAAACATAGGTCTTATGTGTCTTATAAATAATCGCGCCCGCGCAAAGGAAGAGGATATTCTTCGCAACCGCATGGAATACCACCTGTAATAATGCGCCCATGAACCCGACGGGGCACATCAGCATCAGCCCGAACACAACATACGATACGTTTGAAACCGTGGAATACGCCAACCTCTTTTTCAGCAGCTTTTCCTTATACGCCAGCATGGAGCCCATGAAAATCGTCACAATGGAAAGCACAAGCAGTGCCGTCTGCGCCCATGTGCCGCGCAGGAAATCCACGCCGAACAGGTAATAGGTCACACGAATGATGGCGATGATACCGCCCTTCGTGATGATACCGGAAAGCACTGCGGATGCCGGCGAAGGTGCAACGGGGTGCGCCGTCGGCAGCCAAGCGTGCAGGGGGAACATACCTGCCTTACAGCCAAAGCCAAGCGCCATCAGGAAGAACACAACCAGCAGCAGGTTTTCATGCCCTGCCACCATAGCCATATCCAGCGTGCCGCCGGGCATGAAGATGGTCGTTCTGCAATAGGTGTTCAGGAAGAAGAACCCCATCAGACCCAGACCTGCGCCGAAGAAGGAATAGCCCAGATATTTCAGACCGGCGCGCGTTGCCTCGGGTGTACCCGTGTGGATAACCAGAGGTGCTGTCAGAATTGTCATAAATTCATAGGACAGGTACAGTGTCATCATATTT
>JBNMGO010000147.1:0-4248 GCA_050872285.1 Anaerotignum sp. | reverse complement strand
TGCCTGAATGGTCTCCTCTGTCAGCGTTTCGGGGTAAGCATAAAGCAAACGAATCCACTGTAAGCCTTCGATGGCATTCAGCCGTCGCAGAAGCTCGTCCAGCATCGGCTTACCATATAAATCTCTGCCGTAAATCGAGGTATCCTGTGCAACGATAACCAGTTCCTTCACGCCCTGCTGTGCCAGAATCGTTGCTTCTTCCACAAGGCTTTCCATATCTCTGCTGCGGTGTCTGCCGCGCATTTTCGGGATGACACAATAGGTACAACGGTTGTCGCACCCTTCGGAAATTTTCAGATATGCAAAATACGGTGCCGTCGAAAGCACACGCAGCTTGCCGTTTGCATCCTGCATGGCAAGGTCAATGCTTTCCAACTGCTTCACCTGCTCCTTGCCGCCCAGAATCTCATCCGCAACCTCCGCGATGGATTCATACGCCGTTGTGCCGATAATGGCATCCACCTCGGGCAATTCGTCAAAAAATTCCTTTTCGTATCTCTGCCCTAAGCAGCCTGCCACAATCAGCCCCTTGCACTGCCCCACCTCAGGGTCTTTGTAACGGGACATTTCCAGAATGGTTTCAATGCTTTCTTCCAAAGCATCCTTGATAAAGCAGCAGGTATTTACCACAATAATATCCGCTTCTGCCTCATCCGCTACCGGTGTGTAGCCATTTTTCTGCAAAATCCCCAGCATAACCTCACTGTCAACTCTATTCTTATCGCACCCCAAAGAGGTGAATGCGATTTTTCTGCTCATTGTATTCCTCCTTAACGTTCTCTCTTTTTTTACATCATTATATTTTACTATAAAACTAGGAAAATTGCTATATTTCCGCAAAATTCTTTTTCTCCTCTTTCTGCCAAAGAAAAACCCCCGAAACTATCGAGGGTTGCTTTTCCTTATTCTGCTGTTGCGTATTCCTGCAAAAGTCCTTCCAGGAAATCCGCTGCCTTTGTTTTCGGCTCTCCCGTAATCCTGTAAGAGTCATCTCTGAAATCAATGCGTCCGTTCTCCCAACAGGAAAGGGATTCATAGCGTCCCGCTTCTTCGCTGTCATACTGTATTACCATCTGATACGGCTCTCCTTCCTGCCTGTCGGAAAAGAACTTCTCCCATGGCATCATCTTTCTGACCTTCATCTCGCCCAAGGTATCCAGAGCCTTCTGCACCTGTGCCGCATCTCTGAGTTCCGCCGCTCGCCCATAGCCTGTATCGTTTTTTATCTCCATCACCTGCACACGGCAGATGGCAAAATTCTCCAGAGAAATTTCCCCTGCATCGGAAAGCGGTTTGCTCCGCATGGAAACTGCCACCCAGATTAACACAAGCACAACCAGACATACAATCCCCTTCCAAACACCCTTTTTCATACATCCACTTCCCTTCCGCTCACTTCCCGTTTCTTTCTCTATATAAAAAGAATACCCTTGGCTCTCTTTAAAAGTCAAGGGTATCCATCTTAAGATTTTCTTACAATTTTTCTTTATTCCAATCCGTTCTGGATTTTTGCGGCTGTGTTGCAGTTTTTCATCAGCATGGCGATGGTCATCGGGCCAACGCCGCCGGGAACGGGCGTAATCGCCCCTGCAATTTCCTTCACGTTCTCAAAATCCACATCACCGCACAGCTTGCCTGCCTCATTGCGATTCATCCCAACATCAATGATAATCGCGCCTTCCTTTACCATATCCGCCGTCACTGTGTTCACCTTGCCCACTGCGCTGACAATGATATCTGCCCCCCGACAGATTTCCGCCAGATTCCTTGTTCTGGAATGGCAAATGGTCACAGTGCCGTTCTCCTGCATCAACAGCATAGCCACAGGCTTTCCTACGATATTGCTTCTGCCAATTACGACACACTGTTTCCCTTCGATGGAATGACCACTGCGCTTAATCAGTTCGATAATGCCCGCAGGGGTGCAGGGATGGAATCCTTCTCCGCCTGTGTGGAGACTGCCCACGTTTACGGGATGGAAGCAATCCACATCCTTCTTCGGGTCGATGGCAAGGATAACCTTTCTTTCATCAATCTGCTTCGGTACAGGCATCTGCACCAGAATCCCATGAATGTCTTTGTCCGCGTTCAGCTTTGCAATCAGCTCCAGAAGCTCCTCCTCGCTTGTCCCCCCAGACAGCTCATAGGAAACAGAACGGATGCCGACCGCTTCGCACGCCTTTTTCTTATTATTCACATAGACCTGAGAGGCGGAATCCTCACCGACCAGAACAACAGCCAGACAGGGCGTAATTCCCTTTGCCTTCAGTGCTGCCGCTTCCTCCGCCGCCTCTGCCTTGATTTCCGCAGAAATCCGTTTGCCATCAATCAGTTGTGCTTTCATCTTTTTTAACTCCCTTTTTGCTTAGAAGAGACCTACAATATTGCCGTCCTCGTCAATGTCGATGCTCAGTGCGGCAGGTTTCTTAGGCAGACCGGGCATTGTCATAACATCGCCCAGCAGCACAACGATAAAGCCTGCGCCTGCGGAAATACGAATCTCTTTTACGGTTACCTCAAACCCTTCCGGACGGCCCAGAACCTTGGGATCGTCAGAAAGAGAATACTGTGTCTTTGCGATACATACGGGGAAATGGTTGAAGCCCAGCTTATCAATCTGCGCCAGTGTTTTCTTTGCCGCCGCAGAGAAGTTTACTGTGCCTGCACCGTAAATTTCCTTACATACCTTATTTACCTTTTCCACGATATTCAGTTCATCCTCATACAGGAAGTGGAAATCGCTTTTCTTTGTTTCCAGTGTTTCCAGAACCTTTTCTGCCAGAGCCTTGCCGCCCTCGCCGCCGTCAGCCCATACCTTCGCTACGGCAAAGGTTGCGCCCATTGCTTCGCAGCGTTCCTTCACATAAGCAACCTCTGCATCCGTATCGGCTACGAAATGGTTCAGTGTTACCACAACGGGAACACCGTATTTCTGAATATTTTCAATGTGTTTTTCCAAATTTACAAAGCCCTTTGCCAGCGCATCCAGATTTTCATTGGAAAGGTCTGCCTTTGCCACGCCGCCGTTATATTTCAGCGCACGCACGGTTGCAACCAGAACAACGGCATCGGGTTTCAGCCCTGCCTTACGGCATTTGATATCGAAGAACTTTTCAGCACCCAGATCTGCGCCGAAGCCTGCCTCTGTGATCACATAATCCGCAATCTTCATTGCTGTTTTTGTTGCCATAACGGAGTTACAGCCGTGTGCAATATTTGCGAAGGGGCCGCCATGGATGATTGCCAGTGTATTTTCCAGTGTCTGTACTACGTTGGGCTGCAGTGCATCCTTCAGAAGAACCGTCATTGCACCGTCCGCGCCCACCATTTTTGCCGTTACGGGTTCATCGTCATAAGTATAGCCAACAATGATTTTGCCAAGCATTTCCTTCAGCTGCTTCAGGTTATTTGCCAGACAGAAGATTGCCATAATTTCGGATGCAACGGTAATCTGGAAGCCGTCCTCTCTGGGTACGCCGTTTACCTTGCCGCCCAGACCGGAAATCACATGTCTGAGCTGTCTGTCGTTCAGGTCAACGCAGCGTTTCCATGCAATCTTTCTGGGGTCGATATTCAGTTCATTGCCCTGCTGAATATGGTTGTCCACCATAGAAGCGAGCAGGTTGTTTGCAGTTGTGATGGCGTGCAGGTCGCCTGTGAAGTGCAGGTTGATGTCCTCCATGGGAACCACCTGTGCATAGCCGCCGCCGGCAGCGCCGCCCTTGATGCCCATGCAGGGCCCCAGAGAGGGCTCACGCAGGCAGGTAATGGCATTCTTGCCCATCTGCTGCAATGCTTCTGTCAGACCGATGGTAACGGTTGTTTTGCCTTCGCCTGCGGGGGTGGGGTTCACCGCTGTTACCAGAATCAATTTTGCATCGGGGTTGTCTTTGATTTTGTCGTAATATTTGCTGCTGATTTTGCCCTTGTATTTGCCGTAGCAATCTACATATTCCTCGGGAATTCCTGCTTTTTCAGCAACCTTCAGGATATGCTCCATGTTACATTCCTGTGCGATCTGTAAGTCTGTTTTAAACATTCGAAAAATCTCCTCTCTGCTTTGGCGGTATTCCGCTGTTCCACAACTGATACAGGGAGCGGTGCGTTTTTTCATCGAAAAATTTCCATAAAAAAAGCCGCACCCAATCCAAGCATCATCGCCCAGACGGTCGGCATTCGAATAGTCATACTCCATGTGGTTGTCTCCACTTCCGTCAGTCATATGACCCTATCGTGATGGTACTATAT
>JBNMGO010000338.1:0-2085 GCA_050872285.1 Anaerotignum sp. | reverse complement strand
TAGTTTAATTCTACAATAAGAGGTCTTTTTTTACTATTGTCCGATTTTACTGGTTCAGTTCAATGTCTGCCTTTTTTCTTTCATTTTATTCTGTTAACAAAGCAACGGTTAGTGAAGATAAGTCAATCGCCTGTTTAGAACTCTCTCGGCAAAACAAAGGCGTTCTTCCTTACTTTTTATGCTAAAAAGTAACAAAAACTCGGGACCCGTTTCGTAATGGGTCCCGAACCCCCGCAGACGAGGAAAGGGCAACAAAGTTTCCCTTTCCAAACCCTTCCCCACAAGCCGGAAACGGCAGGGAGAAAAGCGGCGCAAGCGCGCCTGCATGTTCTAAACTGGCGAACAACTAATCTTCACCAAGCTTTTTTATTATTTCACTTCGTATATTCTTCCTTCAAATCAAACGCATGATTCATCGGACCGCTGCCTGCGCCCAGATCCAGCATTGCCGCCAACGCCCCCGAAATATATTCCTTCGCGCGTTCCACTGCGGTTTCCAGATTATTCCCCTTTGCAAGGTTTGCCGCAATGGCACTGGAAAGCGTGCATCCTGTACCGTGTGTATTGGGGTTATCAATACGTTTGCCCTTGAACCAATGCGCCGCTTCGCCGTCATAAAGCAGGTCATTCGCATCATTCATGCTGTGACCGCCCTTGCAAAGCACCGCACAATGGTATGCCTTGCTGATGATTTCCGCCGCCGTCACCATATCCTCAGGACTTGTAATCTTCATACCGGAAAGTACCTCTGCTTCTGGAATATTCGGCGTAACAACTGTCGCAAGGGGCAGCAGCTTTTCCTTCAGAGCAGAAACCGCATCGTCACTGATGAGCTTTGCACCGCTGGTCGCAACCATCACAGGGTCAACCACGATATTTTCCGCATGGTATGCCGTCAGCTTTTCCGCAATCACGGAAATCAGCTCTACGGAAGAAACCATCCCGATTTTCACCGCATCCGGGCGAATATCCGTAAAAACGCTGTCAATCTGCATCCCCAAAAATTCGGGCGTTACCTCAAAAATCCCCTGTACGCCGACGGTATTCTGCGCTGTCAATGCCGTAATCGCGCTCATGGCGAATACGCCGTTCATCGTCATGGTTTTCAGATCCGCCTGAATCCCTGCGCCGCCGCTGGTATCACTGCCTGCAATGCTCAATGCTGTTTTCATGCTCTTTTCCTCCAAACTTTTTTCTTTGCTTTCGCAATTTTTTACGCCTGCACCATTTCCTCGGAAAGGGCTTTCAGCGCCTTACATTCCTCTTCGATATTTTCCGCGCCGAAAATCGCAGAAACCAGAGCCACACCGTCTACACCAGTGCCTTTCAGCTCCAGAATATTCTTCTTATTGATGCCGCCGATGGCAACCACAGGGATATCCACCGCCTTTGTGATTTCCTTCGCCATTTCCTGCGAAACCTCCTCGGCATCCAGCTTTGTCCCTGTATGGAACATCGCACCAACGCCCAGATAATCCGCACCTGCCTTCTGTGCCGCCAGTGCCTGCTCCACATTTTTTGTGGAAACGCCGATGATCATATCCTCGCCCACCAGTGCGCGCACATTGCCTGCCTCCATATCGCTCTGCCCCACATGGATGCCGTCTGCCTTGCATTTGATGGCAATTTCCACGTTGTCATTTACGATAAAGGGCACGCCGTATTTCGCGCACAGTGCCTTCATTTCAATGGCTTCCTTCAGAAAATTTTCCTCATCCAGTTCCTTTTCTCTCAGCTGCACACAGGTTGCGCCGCCCTTCAGCGCATCCTCCACCTGTTCCATCAGGGTCTGTTTGCCTGTCCACATACGATCTGTTACGGCATACAGCAGCATAGTTTCTTTTTTACACTTCATTGCTTTTCCTCCCGTTCTCAAAGGATTTCATATTTCGCGCATTTTTCCAGTTCTTCGCCTGTCAGGTTGCAAATGGCATCAATGATATAATTGCGGTAGCTGGAATTGCCGTCCTGCTCCGTCAGTCTTGCGTGTGCCTTTTCGCCGCAGATGCCCATTGCGCAGACAGCCGCCGCCGTTGCCTCCAAGGGTGTTTCGGGGTTCGCCGTCACATAAGCCGCCGTCATCGC
>JBNMGO010000173.1:0-3873 GCA_050872285.1 Anaerotignum sp. | reverse complement strand
GCTGATTGCTTTCCTGGAAAACAACCTGCAGGCAGATGGTACTGTAAATATCCCCGAGGTTCTGTGGCCTTACATGGGCGGCACAAAGAAGCTCATCCCTACAAAGAAAAAATAATGGAAACAAAAAAGAGGATGTTTTTTAACATCCTCTTTTACGTTACAAGTCGAAATTCCGATTTCGACTTATTTTTTTGCTTAAAAAAGATTTTCGATTGCCTTTACCAGAGCATCCTGTGTCATTCCCTTGTCGCTGCTGAAGGAATAAGTAAAGCCATCCTTCTGCCATGTTGCGGTATTGATGCCGTCATTGCCCTTTACGGAAACGGAAACGCCCTTTACGGTAATGGTTTTGCTTTCTTTATAAGTATTGTAGTCACCGCTGATATCGTCAGAGCCTTTTGCCTTACGGAAGGTAATCGTATCCTCGCCATTTGCAAAGCGCACATCTGCTGTTTCGCCGCTGATGTCGATAAATGTGGTTTCCTGATATGCCTTGTCAACTGCGGGCAGAGTCACCTCAAAGCCAACTGTTTTTGCAAGGTCTGCAAGGGTTTCATGCTCGGTCAGGGGGTTGGGAATCTGTACATCCTCGTCCTTGGTGTCAGCCTTTTTGCTGATGGAAATGGTAGAACCGTCTGTTTTGATGATACTGTCATCGTTGCCTGTCAGGGGAACAAACAGCTCAATGGGTACATAGGTTTTGCCGTTTGTCATCACAGGTGCGCTGGAAAGAGAGAAGGGTGCGCTTGCGCCGACAGCATCCTTTATGCTTGTCACAACCTGATAGTCGTTTTTGCCGACGGTCAGATTTGCGTGCATCGTGCCGTCATCCACCAGAATGGTGCCTTTGTTGTAGCTTACCTTAAAGCCAAGCTGTTCTGCGGTTTCTCTCAGAGGAACCAGAACCAGAACGTCCTCATTGGCTGCCTTGCCGTTAATGTTGAGACTGTAGGGGGAGGAAGTGCCTGCAAAGGCGGTTGCGGAAAATGCCATTGTTGCTGCTGCTGCGATTACCATTGGTTTCAATAATTTTTTCATCTTTATCTAATCCTTTCTCACAATATCATTTTTCATTTCCCATAAGCGCTTACAGATAGTTAAACGAGAGAGGGAGGAAAAAAGTTCCAAAAAAATAGAAAATTTTTTGAAATGAGAAAATGTGAAAAATAAAGGTTGGTGAAGATAAGTTATGCGCCCGTTTAGAACTTTCACGGCAAAACAAAGCATTTCTTCCTTACTTTTTATGCTAAAAAGTAACAAAAACCCGGGACCCGTTTCGTTATGGGTCCCGGACCCCCGCACACGAGGAAAGGGCAACAAGGTTTCCCTTTCCAAACCCTTCCCCACAGTGCCGAAAACGGCATAGAGAAAAGCGGCGCAGATTTGTCTGTAATTTTCAGTTTCGTTAGGCGTAGGATGTATCAGAAGCGAAAATCCCGATTTCCCTTTTCGATTTCGAACAGATTTTTCCGTACAATTTCCTGAATTTTTTCCTTCGGGATGGATTTGATTTCTTCCAGAATCAGGTCCTCCCCGACTGCCTTTGTTTCCGGTGCGGCATAGTCAATCAGGTATTCCTTAAGCGTCATCAGTGCGTTAGGCAGGCAGCAATTCTGAATCTGTCCGCTTTTGCAAAGGCTCATGAAGCGGTCGCCCGTTCTGCCCTCGCGGTAGCAGGCGGTGCAGAAGCTGGGAATATAGCCCAAATCCATCAGCCATTTCACGATTTCATCCAATGTGCGATTATCGCTTACGTCAAACTGTGCGGAATTATCCTCCTCCGCTTCTTTTTCATAATAGCCGCCGACACTCGTGCTGGAGCCGCCGCTGATCTGGGAAACGCCAAGGCTCAGCACGCGTTCTCTGCTTTTCTGGCTTTCTCTGGTGGAAACAATCATGCCCGTATAGGGAACGGCAACGCGGATGCAGGCAACGATTTTTGCAAAAATATCATCGTCAATGCCGTTATCAAAGGTGGAAGGGTCGATGTCATCCGCGCGGCGGATTCTGGGTACGCTGATGGTATGCGGCCCTACGCCGAATACGCTTTCCAGATGCTCCGCGTGCATCAGCAGCCCTGCAAATTCATAGCGGTACAGCTCCAACCCAAACAGAACGCCAATCCCGACATCATCAATGCCGCCCTCCATGGCTCTGTCCATGGCTTCGGTGTGGTAGGCATAATCATGCTTGGGGCCTGTGGGGTGTAGGCGTTCATAGCTTTCCTTGTTGTAGGTTTCCTGAAAGAGGATGTATGTCCCGATGCCGGCATCCTTCAGCTTGCGGTAATTTTCCACCGTTGTTGCCGCAATATTGACATTCACGCGGCGAATCGCGCCGTTTTTATGCTTGATGCTGTAAATTGTCTTGATGCTTTCCAGTACATATTCAATCGGGTTGTTGACGGGGTCTTCCCCTGTTTCCAGTGCCAGACGCTTATGCCCCATATCCTGCAAAGCTGTTACCTCTCTGACAATTTCCTCCTGCGTCAGCTTTTTTCTGCGGATGTGCTTGTTTTTTGCATGGTAGGGACAGTATACACAGCCGTTGATGCAATAATTGGAAAGATAGAGCGGCGCAAACATGACAATACGGTTGCCGTAAAAATCCTGCTTAATCTGCTTCGCCAGTGCGTAAATTTCCTCGTTTTTCTCGGGAATATCGCAGTCCAGAAGCACCATTGCCTCTCTGTGGGAAAGTCCCTTTCTGCGCTTTGCCTTTTCGATGATGCTGTCAATCAGGGGGATATTGTGCTTATTTTCCTCGGCGTAGGCAAGGGTTTCCAGAATTTCCTCGTGGTTGATGAATTCCTCTGCCTTCTGGGAATGGGGATTGTAGGGATACATTGCTTTCTTCCTTTCTTTTTATCCGATTTTTTCTGCGGACAATAAAAAAACGCCCCGAAAAATATGGAGAAAGGGCGCAGAAATCCTGTCAAAAGCAGATATGACCGACCCTTTCACGCAGAAGCTTTTCTTTGTGTCAGCAGTTGTTTGAATTTTATTTTGTTTCCTTGCAGAAAGCGCGTGGCTCGCTGTGCGGAAGAATCTACCACATCATACCATACCTGCGCGCGGCGGACAACACCAAATTGGCAGGTTTTGTCAAAAAAACTCATGATTTCTATTACTTTTTGCAAAACGTGATGTTAAACTTTTCCATAAACTTCCTTTTGTTGATGATTCCATCCAAGAAACACTTGAAATAGACAGATTTCTTTCATATAATTTTAATATACACGAACTGTGATATGTATGGACGGGGGAAGCGGACAAATCGCAATCTTGTGGATAAAATGGCAGTCAGCAGTCCGCTGACCGCCTTATTTTTTTGGAAACGGGCATGAAAAAAACAGAGGAGAGGGTGTTATGTGGAAACGGAAAATCAGGGGATTTCTTTTGGCGGCGGCGGTCTGTTCTGTCAGCCTGTGCGGCTGCGGCGCAGAAACGGGGACGGCACAGCAGGCAAATTTGCCGACGATGATTGTCGGCAGTGATAATTATCCGCCCTATAATTATGAGGACGCGGACGGCAAGCCGACAGGCATTGATGTGGATTTAGCGACAGAAGCCTTTCGCCGCATGGGGTATCGGGCGGTGTTTACCTATATCGACTGGGAAGAAAAGAAGGAGCTGGTGGACAGCGGAAAAATCGACTGCATCTGGGGCAGCTTTTCCATCGATGGGCGCGAGGAGGAATATCGTTGGAGTGCGCCCTATATGACGAGCCGTCAGGTGGTGGCAGTCAATCGGGACAGCGAGATTGAAACCCTCGCGGATTTAGAGGGCAAGCGTGTTGCGGTGCAGTCCACCACAAAGCCCGAAGCGCTTTTTCTTTCGCATACGGATGCAAGGATTCCTGCCCTGCGTGAGG
>JBNMGO010000056.1:0-7035 GCA_050872285.1 Anaerotignum sp. | reverse complement strand
TTTTCTTAAATTTTGCATTTTTTTCTTCAATTTTCAAAGGTTTACATAATGTAAATTTGCATTTTGGCACTTTGTACAAAAAAAGAGACACTAAAATAGTGTCTCTCAAAGGTCGTTTTTCGCTTTTCAGTGGCAGTGACCGCCGCAGTGATGGTCATGTTCGCCGCAGTTTTCGTGGTCGTGGTCATGGTGATGATTACATTCCACCGCAGCGTTGTATTCCAGTGTGCCATCCACATACGCCTGCGCCTTTTCATCCGCATTACCGCTTACGCCGCCGCGCAGCTCAATCCCCTTCTGCGCCAGTGCAGCCTTTGCACCACCGCCGATACCGCCGCAGATCAGCACTGTTGCGCCGTTCAGCAGCAGAAAATCTGCCAGCAGGCTGTGTCCGCTGCCCATTGTGGGGACAATCTCGCTGTCCACAATCTTTCCATCCTCTACGGTATAGAATTTAAATTCCTTTGTATGTCCAAAATGCTGGAATACTTCGCCGTTTTCATAGGTCACTGCAATTTTCGTTTTCATTTTATTCTCTCCCCTGTTTTATTATCTCATTTTTTCCAGGAAATCCACCATGGGATCCAGCCATTCGCCTTCGTATTCCTCCGCTGCGCCTCTGTCGCATTTTGCCGCAATCGCAGGGTCAATGGGCAGCTTGCAGACAACGGGAATGTTGTGCTTTGCCGCAATGGCTTCAATCTGGCTTTCCCCGAAGATATGATGGATGCCGCCGCAATCGGGACATTTGAAGTAGGACATATTTTCCACGATGCCCAGAATGGGTACATTCATCATTTCCGCCATTTTTACTGCCTTATCCACAATCATGCCAACCAGTTCCTGCGGAGAAGTTACAATAATAATGCCGTCGATTGCGATAGACTGGAATACGGTCAGCGGAACATCCCCTGTACCGGGGGGCATATCGATGAACATATAATCCACATCGCCCCAGACAACGTCCTTCCAGAACTGCTTTACGGTTTCCGCAATGACAGGGCCTCTCCAGACTACGGGGTCTGTGTCATTATCCAGCAGCAGATTGACAGACATCATCTCAATTCCCTTTTTGGATTCGCAGGGCAGAATCCCCAGCTGTGTGCCGTATGCCTTTTCTGTTACGCCAAATGCCTTGGGGATGGAAGGGCCTGTGATATCCGCATCCAGAATGGCTGTCTTTTTGCCCCTTCTGTTTGTCAGAACCGCCATGGTAGAGGTTACCATGGATTTCCCAACACCGCCTTTGCCGCTGACAACGGCAATCACCTTCTTGATTTTGCTGTGTTCATTGGGGGGAACCAGAAAATCCGCCGGTTTTCTGCTGCCGCAGTTAGAAGAACAGCTGCCGCAGTTGTGAGAACAATTTTCACTCATCAAATTTCATCTCCTAAATCTCTCTTCATTTTCAATCCTTCATTTCTTTCCAGCATAGCTGTCCGCATTTTCGTCCGCAACCGGCATTTTCGCGTTCGCAAATGTCAATATCTCCGCCTTCGATAAAAAGCATCTTCCCATTTACCAGCGCATCCGCCAACTTCCGCCGTGCATCATTATAAATGCCCTGCACCGTGGTTCTGGCAATGCCCATCTGCGCGGCACATTCCTCCTGCGTATAGCCTGCCAAATCAATCAGGCGGATGGTTTCGTATTCATCCACCGCCATGATGATGCGTTCCTCGCAAAGCTGGCTGCCCATAGGCGCAAAGCTGTTTGTTCGGGGCATCCCGCAGACACGTCTGCACTTTCTTGGTCTTGCCATAGAAACGCCTCCTTATTTTTGACATATACCGCTTTCTCCAGTATACACTTATTCTGACATATGTCAATATTATAACCAAAAAAAGCCGTATGTATCTTTTTACATACGACCTTTCTTTTATTCTTCCTCGTGTCCGTAATTTTTCAGCAGCAGCCCGATTCCCATAATCACCGCAAACAGTATCAGGTAGTAAAGCACTGCCTTTCTGAGGGACACAATCGCCGCAAGAACCATAAACGCACTCGCAAGAACCCCCAGAACCGGCACAATCACGCGATAAAAGAAACCAAGCTCCTTCTCTTTTTTCATCTGCATCACGAAAATCGGGATATACATCGCGTAAATCGTTACAATAGGCAGCTCGGAGCTGTCAAAGCAGAAGGGGCCGAACCAAGGCTTCGGTGCCAGATTCGCGCCATAAAAATACGTCAGCCAGAGCATTGCCATCATCAAGCCAATCAGGGCGGAATTTGTCGGCATTTTCGTCACCGTATCCACCACCTTGAACACCTGCGGACGCGGACCTTCATCCCTGACCCCCATGGCATAAAACGCTCTCGTACACGCCATCATCAGACCATTCAGCGTACCCAAACAGGAAATGACAACAAAAATAAACAGCAGCGTGCCACCAAACTGCGTGAATACAGTTTCAAATGCAATCCGCGCGCCTGTTTCGCCGCCTGCCATCATAACCTCATTTTTGACTGCGCCTGCCAGACCGATATAATACAGAATATAAACCAATACCACAAAGGCGGAGCCGAAAATCAGCGCCAGAGGCAGATTTTTCTTCGCATCCCGAAGTTCCGCATTGATGGAGGTTGCACAAATCCAACCCTCATACGCAAAACAGGTGCCTACCACTGCCGTAAAAAGAGGATTTTTACTCGTAAAGGTATGCACCGCCGTTGTTGTAAGATTCTCCACCAGAATTCCGTTTTTCAAGCCGAAAACCGTCCCGAAAATCGCCATCAGAAATAAGGGAATCAGCTTTGCCGCCGTGGCGGTCACCTGCAGCTTGCCGGCGAGCTTCGGCGCAAGCGCATTGATGACATAGCTGCCGACCAGAAACAGCCCCGATAAGGTCATGACCTGCGGCCCGACGATTTCCCAGCCCATCAGCACGCCGAAATATCTTGCCGCCACCCAAGCCACAACAGATGTCATCGCAGGAAAATAAATCACCGCCGCAAACCATGCAAAGAAGTAGGCGTATCTTTCCCCGACCAGAACCTCCGCATAATCCACAACGCCGCTGACCTTTTCATGCTTCGTTGCCATCAGCGCAAAATTATAGGCGCACAGAATCATCACCAGTCCGCCCAGAAACCACGATAAAATTCCCAAGGAAAGATTGCCGCCCGTTGCCGTCAGCACCTTTTCCGCTTTAAAAAATACGCCACTGCCGATGACAATCCCAACTACCATGGCAATCGCCGTCAGCAAGCCGTATCTTTTTTCCAAACCATTATTCATATTGCTTTTCCTCTCCTGTTTCTTTCACACTTACACGCATATCCGCACCAACGCAGTTATGCTTTACACTATAAAAGTACCATTTTTTCGCCGAAAAAGCAACCGATTCTTAGGAAACTCTTCTTCCTTTTCCATCCAAAAACGCAAAAAAGCCCCTTTCTTTGCCAAAAAAAGGACTTTTCAACTCCGATTATACGATTCTGATTTTATCTCTTGTGATTTCCTGCAGGTTTTTACAACCTGTCATCGTCATGGCATCCTTCAGTTCTGCTTTCAGCTTTTCCGTGTACAGCTGCACGCCTTCCGCACCGCCGCCGTAAGCCGCAATGACATAAGGTCTGCCAATCAGCACTGCATCCGCGCCCAAGGCAAGCATTTTAAACACATCATCCCCTGTACGCACGCCGCCATCCACAAATATTTTTACATCTGCGCCGACTGCCGCACGAATTTCGGGCAGAACCTCCGCTGTCGAAAGTCCATTGTCCATGACTCTGCCGCCATGGTTGGAAACCACAATCGCATATGCGCCTGCTCTGACCGCCTTCTGCGCCGCCTGTGCCGTCATAATGCCTTTCACGATAAAGGGTAGGTCGGTTGCCGCGGCAATCTCTCGCAGCTCCTCCTCGGTTTTCAGCAGCATCGGCGGATTTGCCAGACCTGCATGTGGCAGACCTGCGCTGTCAATATCCATAGCGAAGGCAAGCGGATGTACCGCTTCAACCTCTTTCAGCCGCTCCTTCACTACATCCACCGCCCAAGGCTTTAAGGTAGGAATTCCCCAGCCGCCATTCTCACGGATTGCCTCCAGCGGCTCATAAAAATTCTCTGCCTTGGGGCCGCCGCCGCCAAATGCCAGAATCCCTGCCGCCTTTGCACCGGGCATGACTGCATCGCAGTACAGTTTATCCGTCATGTCCTCTGTATAGGTATATGGAATCAAACCAATCGGTGCAACGAAAATCGGCGCAGCGAAGGTTTCCCCGAAAAGGGAAATTTCCATATTTCTCTCCTGACTGCCGCCTGTTACATCCATTTCCAGCTTCACATGCTCCCCAAGCCATGCTACATTCCGCTGAAAGGTGCGGGAAGCCCCCTTCCCTGCCGGCCCGGGCATTACGCCCTTGCAGGCAATGCCGTTACATTCGGGACAAACCCTGCATCTGGGTGTCATTCTTTTTCTTGCGTTTTCCAGAACCTCCTGATAGGTCATGTTCTTCCCCTCCTAAAAAACTTCCAAACTCTTTCTCTGTCTTTCTCAGATTCCATCAAATTCCGTCTGGGCAAATCATAACATATCTTTCCTCTCTTGCAAACAGAAATTTGCTTTTCTTTCGATAAAATGCTACACTGATAAAAACCGAACCGAAAGGAGCAACTCCATGCTGATTTATATCATTCTGATGCTTGCGCTCGCCTATTTTTTTCAGAAGGAAGGGCAGAAGCTTCTTGCAGGCAAATCCAAACTGCTGGAGGAATTCTGTCAGGATGCGTATGCAACCAAAACTGCCCTCAGCACCCTGCGGATTCTTTGTCTGACCTCTCTGGTCAGCGGCTTCTGGATGCTGATTGCATTCCTGCTTTCCAATACCATCGATAAATTCCTCACGCCCTTTGCCGTGCTTTCCATCCTTTGCTACAGCATTGGCTTTATCCTTGCCATGCTGCGGCTCAGAAAACTGTAAACAAAAACCGAAAGAATCTCTTCCTTAAAAGCAGAAATTCTTTCGGTTTCTTTTTTTATCGCAGGAACATCCGCAGCAGCAGCCCCTGTATCTTATGATACGGCGCATATCTGACCGGCAAATCCATCCATGTATGTTTATTTACAATGCTCTTTTCATGACTGAAGGTTTCAAAGCTTTTCCTGCCATGATAGCTGCCCATGCCGCTGTTTCCAACGCCGCCAAAGCCCATTCTGCTCGTTGCCAGATGGATAATCGTATCGTTGATGCAGCCGCCGCCGAAGGGTACGTATCTGAGGAACCGCTCCGCCAGGGCTTTATTCTGCGTAAAAAGATACAACGCCAGCGGCTTTTCTCTTTTGCGGATAAAGTCCTCCGCCTCCGCCATGCTGTCCACAGAAAGAATCGGGAAAATCGGCCCGAAAATTTCTTCCTGCATCACGGCATCCTCCGCCGTCACGCCGTCCAGAATGGTCGGTTGCATCTGCATGGTCTCTTCATTCCAACCGCCGCCGAATACCACCTTCTCGGGGGCAATTAAGCCTGTCACACGGTCAAAATGCTTTTGGTTAATCATCTTTACATAAGCGTCATTTTCCGCTGCATTCTCGCCGTACATCCGCACAATCCATTTTTTCAGATATACGAGAAATTCATCCTTAACGCTTCTCTCCACCAGAATATAATCCGGTGCGACGCAGGTCTGCCCACAGTTTAACAGCTTGCCGAAGGCAATCCGTTTTGCCGCCAAGTCCAATTTTGCCGTGCGGTCAACCATACAGGGGCTTTTGCCGCCCAATTCCAGCGTCACAGGGGTCAGGTGCTTCGCCGCCTTCGCCATGACTTCCTTGCCGACCGTTACGCCGCCGGTAAAGAAGATATAATCAAACTTCTGGTCTAAGAGTGCCTGATTTTCCGCTCTGCCCCCTTCCACCACGAATACATATTCCTCGGGGAAGCATGCCCGTAAAATCTTTCGCATCACCGCAGAGGTTGCAGGCGCATAAGCAGAGGGCTTCACCACCGCACAGTTGCCTGCCGCAATCGCCCCAATCAGCGGCTCCATCGTCAGCATGAAGGGATAATTCCAGGGGGACATAATCAGCACCACACCATACGGCTCCTTCACCGTAAAGCTTGTGGCGGAAAACTGTGCCAGTGGACTGAGGGTATATTTCTTTTTTGCCCAACCCTCCATGTGTTTCAGCATATAGAACAATTCCGCTAAGGTCATCCCCACCTCGCACATATACGCTTCTGTTTTGGATTTATTCAGATCCTCACGCAGTGCCGCATAAATTTCCTTTTCATGGCGGCGAATGGCTCTGCCTAAGCGTTTCAACGCCTTTTTCCGAAAGGCAAGCGGAATGGTTTTTCCGCTGTGGAAGAACGCCCGTTGTTTTTCCAGCTTTTTCTGCATCTTATCTCGTTCCCTTCTCCATGATTTTTTCATACATTCTCGCCAGTTCCTTCGCATCCATCAGCACCGGCACAGGGTAAAGCGGATTTCCCTCCGCCGCGGCGTGCTTCGCCAATGCAGGAATATCTTCTTTACGGATTTCCTGAATTGTTTCGGGAATCTGCATATAACGGTTCATTTCCTTTACCCAGAGGATAAAGGATGCCGCCGCCCTGCGGTCGCTCGTATGCTTCGGCACCATCCCGACACAGCGCGCCAGCTTCGCCAACTGCGGCACACAGGCATCCCCGTATTCCTCTAAGAAATAAGGCAGAATGACCGCATTTGCCAGCCCATGCGCCACGCCATATTGTCCGCCCAGAGAATGTGCAATGGCATGAACATAGCCTACATAGGAACGCGAAAACGCAACCCCTGCGCAGTATGCCGCTTCCAGCATATACGCCCGCGCCTTTTTATCCTGCCCGTTCTCGTAAGCCTTTCGCAGATTTTCATAAATCAGACGTACTGCGTGTTCCGCCATAAAGCGCGTCTGCTTTGTTGTGCTGCCGCCGATATAGGCTTCTACAGCGTGCGTCAGTGCATCCATGCCTGTAGTCGCGGTAATGCTCCTGGGCAGTCCAAGCGTCTCATGATAATCCAGAACAGCATATCTCGGAATCAGAGAAAAATCATTGATGGGATATTTA
>JBNMGO010000100.1:0-5556 GCA_050872285.1 Anaerotignum sp. | reverse complement strand
TTTGAGGAAAGCCAGATTTTTCTGAAAAAGCTGGTCGATCTGCTGGAATTTCTGATTCCGCACTATATCAAGGAGGGCAAGAATAATCTTGTCATCAGTATCGGCTGCACGGGCGGCAAGCACCGCTCCGTTACCCTTGCAAATGCTCTTTACAATGCCCTCGGGCAGGATGGGCATACCCTCCTTCTCAAGCATAATGACATTGAAAAGGACAGCAGACACAAGAAATAAGCAGAAACCCGAAAGGAGGGACAAATTTGTCATTTTCGTCTAAGGTTAAGGGTGAGTTGTCCCTTCATTTTGGAAATGGGAGACATTGTGAAATTGCGGAAATCGCCGCGTATGTTAATATCTGTGGACAGATAGCCATGTTTGGCGGAAATTTTTGTTTAAAAATCCAAACAGAGAATGATTACGTTGTGAAAAAATGCTTTACATTATTGAGAAATACTTTTAATATGATAGCGGATGTATCTGTAAGAATCAGCGGACAGAAGCGGCAGACAAAGGTGTATACTTTGCTTGTGCGCGATGCGGCAACTATCTTACAGGCAGCCGGCATTTTAATGACAGAGAAGGAACAGAAAAAACTGAAAAAACGGATTTATCCGCCTGTGGTCAGCAGCACCTGCTGTCGACGGGCGTATATTCGCGGTGCGTTTATTTCTGTCGGTTCCGTGAATGATCCGGAAAAGAACTATCATCTGGAATTCGTTCTGGCGGATTTGCCTGCGGCAAAACAGCTGCGGGATTTAATCAATGCCTTCGGACTGGATGCCAAGGTGGTAGAGAGAAAAGAGCATTATATCGTCTATCTGAAAGAAGGTGAGCAGATTGTCGATTTGTTGAATATCATGGAGGCACCGCTGGCGCTGATGGATCTGGAAAATGTCCGCATCGTCAAGGAAATGCGTAATGATATCAACAGAAAAGTCAACTGCGAAACGGCGAACCTGAATAAGGTGGTCGGAGCGGCTGTAAAGCAATTAGAGGATATCAATTATATTGAGGAAACCATCGGGCTTGCGCGTCTGCCGGAACAGCTGGCAGAGGTGGCACGGGTTCGTCTGGAATATCCGGACAGAAGCTTGAAAGAACTGGGTTCTTTCCTCATGACACCTGTCGGGAAGTCCGGTGTCAACCATAGACTGCGTAAAATCAGCAGCATTGCTGAAGCATTAAGAGAAGGGAAGGGTGGAGTAGAATGACACAGAAATCAATTACCATCAAAGCATCCTTGGATGCAAGACAGGCTGCGTATTTCGTGCAGACAGCCGGCAAATTTGAATCTGAAATTCAGGTCAGCGTGGATGAAAAAAAGATTAACGCAAAGAGCATCATGGGTACCATCGCGCTGAATATGCAGGAAGGGCAGACAGCCCTGATCATTGCGGACGGCAAGGACGAAGCGGCGGCAGTGGAAGAACTGGCGGCAGTATTGGCATAATTTTATACAAAACAGCAATCATACATACCAAAAACCCTGCCGAAGAGCCAACGGCAGGGTTGATTTCTTTTTGCGCCTGTGTTATACTGTTTCGGTAACTGAATGAAACGAGATGTACCTGCTACGGATACCGCCGAAAGGACCACGAGAGGACCATGGGTATCCCACCATCTCGGTAAATAAAAAACAGGAGGTCTTTTTTTAATGAACAAAAACATCGTAAACACAAAATTTCTGGTTTCCACAGCGCTCATTGCGGCAGTTTATGTCGTGCTGACGTTGGCAGTCGCACCGCTTAGCTTCGGGATGATTCAGATTCGCATTTCCGAGGTGCTGATGCTGATGGCGTTTATCGACAAAAAATATGCGCCCGGTCTGGTGCTTGGCTGCTTTATCGCGAACTGCTTCAGCCCCTTTGGCATGATGGACGTTGTATTCGGCACAGCCTGCACAGCGGCTTCCCTTGTGGGGATTACGAAGTTCAGCAAAACGCTGTTCAGTGCAAGCCTCTGGCCTGTGTTCTGCAATGCCTTTATTGGCATTGAGCTGTATCTGTTCGGCAGTCCGCTTCTGCTGAGCATGGCAACGGTGGCGCTGGGGGAATTCCTTTCCGTTTCCGTTGTGGGCTATGTTCTGTTCCGTCAGCTTGTAAAAAACAATGCTTTGGTGGAACGGCTGAAAATCGCATAAAATCAAAAAACAGGGACTTTTCTTGCGTTTGGACGGGGAAAGTCCTTATTTTTTTGTTTTTGTTTTTTTGAAAAAACGTCTTGACAAATAAAATCGGGGTGCTATAATCTAACTAACCAAAGAGAGAAACCGATGATTAAGAGGAGTAGCCTTTCAAATCAGCTTTCAGAGAGTTGCGGATGGTGGAATCGTGACAGCGAGAGGATGGGTGAATGGACTTATGAGGGCGGTCGGAAGCGAAAGCAAGTAGTAACCGACGGGAAACGCACCCGTTACCAGAGCGTAACTGTATGGCTGTACAGTGGAAAGAGCGGATGATTTTTTCATCAATTTGGGTGGTACCGCAGGAATATTCAAGTCTTGTCCCATAGTAGATTACTATGTGATAAGGCTTTTTTTATTCAGAAAAAACCTTATACAAAAGAGGTACCTCGTTCGAGAAAACAGCTAAGACGAGATGAGACGAGAAGAGCAGAAACAAAAACAGTATGAGAAAAGGAGCGATTGGTATGAAAAAGTTTATGGCAATGACAATGGCAATGGTGATGGCGGCAATGGCACTGACAGGCTGCGGCGGCAGCAGCAATGATGCGGCGGATGATAAGGCGAGCGGTGATGTTCCTGTAATCGGCATCAACCAGTACGGACAGCACGCATCTTTGGATAACTGCAGAGAGGGCTTTTTGCAGGGTCTGGAAGAAGCAGGTCTGGTTGAAGGCGTCGATTACAAGATTGAATACCAGAATGCAGGCTTTGATGATAACGCCGCAACACAGATTGCACAGAACTTCTCCGCGAAGAATGTTGCGCTGATGTGTGCGATTGCAACTCCTTCCGCAACGGCTTGCTATGCGGCGGCAGAGGATAAGGATATTCCCGTTATCTTCACTGCAATCACAGACCCCGAGGAAGCAAAGCTGACCGGCGGCAACATTACAGGTACAAGCGACAAGCTGCCCATCGAAGGACAGCTGCAGCTGATTCGTAAGGTTCAGCCTGATGCAAAAACAATCGGGATTCTTTACACAACAAGCGAACCCAACTCCGTTTCCGCAGTAAAGGAATATCAGGAAAAGGCAGGCGAATACGGTTTCACGATTGAAGCACTGGGCGTTATGACACAGGCAGAGGTCAACCAGGCAACAGATACCCTGATTGCAAAGGGCGTAGACTGCTTCACAAACCTGACAGACAACAACGTAGTCGGCGTACTGCCCTCCATTCTGGAAAAAACAAATGAAGCAGGCATCCCCGTTTACGGCAGTGAAATCGAACAAGTAAAGCTGGGCTGTGTAGCCTCCGCAGGGATCGAATATGTTGCACTGGGCAGACAGACAGGCATGATGGCGGCAAAGATTCTCAAGGGCGAAGCAAAAGCATCTGATATGCCTTATGAAACCATTTCCGAATTTGAAATTTATGTAAATCGCGATGCAATGGCCGCACTGAATCTGAGCGCAGATGTGGAAAATGCGATTGATGTAACTGCAGAATAAGCTTCTGCATAGAAAGAGGTTCCTTTATGTTTGATTTGATTATCAGCACGTTGACGCAGGGCTTTATTTACGCCCTGTTGTCCTACGGCATTTATATTACATATAAAATACTGGATTTTCCCGATCTGACGGTAGACGGCAGCTTTCCCCTCGGTGCGGCGATTACGGCAGTGCTTCTGGTAAAGGGCATGAATCCCTTTCTGGTGCTTGTGGCGGCACTTCTGGTCGGTGCGGCGGCAGGGTTGGTAACGGGTGTGATCCATGTGAAGTTCGGTGTCAGAGACCTTCTGGCAGGCATCATCACCATGACGGCGCTGTTCTCCATGAACTTGCAAATCGCAGGCTCTAATCTGGCAGTGGAACGTGCCATCGGTACGATTTACACCTCCGGGCCGATTATGGCTGTGATGGGCAATTCTACTCTGATGATGCGTAAATTTGTGGTATCTCTGCTGATAGCGGTGATTTTCAAATTCATTCTGGATTGGTACCTCAGTACAAAGAGCGGTATGCTCCTGCGTGCGGTTGGCGATAACAGCACACTGGTCACCACCCTCGCGAAGGATAAGGGCATTGTGAAGATTATCGGGCTGACGGTTGCAAATGCACTTGTTGCCTTCTCTGGCGCTTTGGTCTGCATGGAGCAGAGAGCTTTCTCCAGCACCATGGGGACAGGGCAGATGGTCTTTGGTCTCGCGGCGGTTATCATCGGTACAACGCTGTTCCGCAAGGTAAGCTTTGCAAAAGGCACAACGGCGGTTCTGGTCGGCAGTGTGTTCTATAAGGCATGTATTCAGGTGGCAATCAGCCTTGGTCTGCCCGCAAACCTGATGAAGCTGGCAACGGCAGTGCTGTTCCTGATTATTCTGATTCTTGGCAATAAACAGAAGGGTGGTGCGGAGCATGCTTGAGTTGAAGAATATCAAAAAAATCTATAACCCCGGCACCATTTCCGAAACACTGCTGTTCGAGGATTTCAATCTGACCGTACCAGACGGCGAATTTGTTTCGATTGTCGGGAGCAATGGCTCGGGCAAAACCTCCATGCTGAATATCATCTGCGGCAGTATTCCCATCCAGAAGGGAGAAGTACTGATTGGCGGCAAGGATATCGCGAAAATGAAGGATTTCCAGAGATACCGCACGATTGGGCGTGTTTATCAGGATCCTTCCGCAGGAACCTGCCCGAATCTGACAATGCTGGAAAATATGTCTCTGGCGGATAATAAGGGCAAACCCTTTGGTCTTGGCAGAGGTGTCAATAAGGCAAGAGAAAATTTTTATAAGGAACAGCTTTCCATTTTGGGGCTTGGTCTGGAAAATAAAATGAATGTCAAGCTTGGTGCGCTTTCCGGCGGACAGAGACAGGCGGCAACGCTGATTATGGCAACACTGACGCCGATTGAATTTCTGATTCTGGATGAACACACAGCGGCACTTGACCCCAAAACGGCGGATATCATCATGGAGCTGACGAATAAGGTCGTCCAGGAAAAGCACCTAACGGCAATGATGGTAACGCATAACCTGCGCTATGCGGCAGAATATGGCAGTCGTCTGATTATGATGGATAAGGGTCATATCGTGTTGGATAAGGCAGGAGAAGAAAAAGCAAATACAAAGGTGGATGATATTCTGGATATCTTCACGAAAATCAGTATCGAATGTGGCAACTGATTGAAAATTGAGCATACAATCCTCGGACAGATTTGTTCGGGGATTTTTTCTGTGCTTTTCAGAGGAATCCGTTTGTGGTATACTCAGAACAGATACAAAAGATAGAAAGTTGATGGGAATTAAGATGAAAGCTTTGATTGATAAACTGGAAAGAGAACACGCCCTCACCAAGGCGGAATGGATTGCCCTGCTGAATGGAAGAACGCCCGATTTGGCGGAATATCTTTTCGCGAAGGCGAGAGACAT
>JBNMGO010000027.1:0-9266 GCA_050872285.1 Anaerotignum sp. | reverse complement strand
ATTCATCCTTGATTTCATTGACCATTTTGCCGACAACGGGATAGATGCCCTGCTGTAATTCGGCCATACGTTCGGGGACGGTTTCCTTTGCCATAGGATTTTCTCTGCCCACGATGGCACTGAGCGCCATGACTGCGCCCGTAATTGCGCCGCAGGTATTTTTCGTATGCCCCATGCCGCCGCCAAAGCCGGTTGACAGCTTTACAACCTCCTTCGGCAGACCTGTGTCAAAGTGGTTCATGAACGCCGTCATGACACATTCCGCGCAGTTTAAACCCTGCTTGAAGCACTCCTTCGCATCCTGCTCCACAAGCTCCGCTCTTGTCAGTTCTCTGTTTTCCTCCATTTGCAAAACCTCCTTAAATCTCCTGAAAAACCCCATGATTCGTCTTTTTTCATCATACCACAAGCGGCGGAAAAAAGAAAGAAATCGCGCAATTTGTCATAAATCTGTTAAGGATTTGTAATGGATGTAACAGATGCGGATTTTTGTGGTTTCGGGCATAGAGAAAGGACGCTCCGAATGGAGCGCCCTAACGTGCAAAGCCAATGCTTAACTCAATATGTAGCTTGAATTATTTGCCGCCTTTTGCTTTGTATGCTTCGATACCTTTGCCCAGCAGTTCAATACCTCTAGCCATATCTTCAGCTTTCAGGATGTAAGCGATACGCAGTTCGTCTCTGCCCAGGCCGGGTGTTGCGTAGAAGCCTTCAGCGGGTGCATACATAACTGTTTCATTGTTTTCTCTGAATTCGTTCAGCAGGAACAGCAGCAGATCTTCTGTGTTTTCAACAGGCAGTTTGCATGTGATGTAGAAAGCACCGCCGGGTTTCTGGCAAACAACACCGGGGATCTTCATCAGTGCATCATAAGCAACGTCTCTTCTGTGTTCATATTCTGCTCTTACGCTATTGAAGAAGTCAGCAGGCAGTTTGTACATTGCTGTTGCGCCAACCATGTCCAGTGTAGGAACGCACAGACGGCCCATAGCAATCTTGAATACCTGTGCCATGAATTCTTTGTTTTTGCAAACCATGCAGCCGATACGAGCGCCGCAAGCGGAGAATCTCTTGGAAACGGAGTCGATGATGATAACTCTGTCTTCGATATCAGCCAGCTGACCGAAGGATGTCATTTCTCTGCCGTCGTAAGCGAATTCTCTGTAAACTTCGTCAGCCAGGATCCACAGATCATGTTCTTTTGCGAAGTCAGCGATAACTCTCATGTCTTCTCTGGACAGGATGCAGCCTGTAGGGTTGCCGGGGTTAACGATGGAGATCATTTTTGTCTTATCTGTAACAACTGCTTCCAGTCTTTCTCTGATTGCATATTTGTAGCCTTCTTCAGCGTATGTTGTAACGGGTTTTACAACACCATCAGCAGCCTGGATGAATGTCAGGTAGTTTGTGTAGTAGGGTTCAGCTACGATAACTTCATCACCGGGGTTGATGATGGACAGGAATGTCAGTGTCAGCGCTTCGGAACCACCAGCTGTGATCAGAACGTCGTTTCTTTCCAGATTCATATCGAATCTCTTGAAGTAATCAACGATAGCGTCCTGCAGTTCGGGCAGACCCCAAGAACCAGCGTAAGCCAGTACTTTCTGGTCGAAGCCTTTTACTGCTTCCCAGAATACGGAAGGTGTTTCGATATCGGGCTGACCGATGTTCAGGTGATAAATCTTAACGCCTGCTGCTTCGGCTGCGTCAGCCATAGGGTTGAATTTTCTAATAGGGGAGTTCTGCATTGCCTGCACTCTGTCGGAAATTCTCATGTTTTTCACTTCTCCTTTTGATATAGATATTTTGTATTTGAAGAACTGCGTACTCTTCTCGGAGGATTTTCGGCTCATCCTGCCAACACCCGCGAACTACATCCTGAAAAAAAGTTCAGCGTGTATCCAATCGCACAATGAATTCCTGAAAATCCCTACCCGAATACAGTATCAGTATACCACTTTTCCTGAGAAAGGCAAGGGGTACTGTGAAAATTTCTACAAACTCGATTATTTTTGTACAGTTTTTCGTACACTTTTCTGAATGATGCGAAAAAATGTCCAACCGCATCCTGTGAAAAAGAGGAAAACAGGCTGAAAAATAGTTCATTTTCTCTTTTTTCGGTAAAGTAAAATACGCTTTTATTGGCAAAAATGAAAACTGAACAATAATAAATGAAAAAAATTCCTGCTCTTTGGTTTCTTCTCACAGGAAAAATGAAAAATTGTGCTGTTATATTTTTATTCAATTAAACAAAAAAATCCCTTTCAACAGAAAGGGATAAAATTCTGATTTCGACTTAGGGGGCGACTGTGTCGACCCCCTCTTGCTTACGCGGTCGGTTTGTCTGCCAAGGTTGGTACTTTTCCCCTGCTGCCGACTGTCAGACCTAAAATCTCCGCGATATCTCTGGTTTTCAGATAGGTTACGCCGTCCTTGCGGATGAGGTTGACGGTGTATGCCTTTTCATTGTAAAAAATCGTTTCCTTTGTGACCATTTCGTCCTCCTTTCTTTCGTAGGTGATATCCTTCAGGCGGAACCAATGCGTGAAGCTGCTGCCCGCAACAGAACCAATCCGCACGCCGTAAGCGCTGCCGTCCGCCGCGATGTATTTTCCGCCGCCGATGTAAATGCCGATATGCCCCTTGCGCCAGACCGCCGCCCCGATGGGTGCCTGTCCGATGGTCACAATGGGAAATACTGCGTCCGCCGTATCATGGTAACCCTGCGAATTGCGGAGGATGCCTGTCCCCCACGAAATCAGACCGCTGCAGTCCACACAGACCTGCCCGATTTTCGCCGCGTCACTTTCCCAGACCAGAGGTCCAAACAGGATTTTCAGCCGATCATAGGTCTTCTGCGTCAGCACATCGCCCTTCATGCCGTAAACATCAGGCGTGCCAAGCTTTCCTCTCGCAAACGCAACTAATTCGTTCCCCGTCATTCCGCATCCCCCTTTTCCCATATCACTTCCTGTGTCATGCTTTTCTGATGCTGTGTGCCGAAATAAAACGCAATCACAATCGAAAAAATATTCAGAAACTGACCGCCGTCAATGCGGTTTGTGACCGCCAGAACGGAAAACACCACCGTCAGCACCAGTGTTACAATACTTTTCACCGTCAGAAGATTCCCGACGGTTTCTCTCCAGATTTCCTTCATTTCGTTTCCCCCTTTCACTCGTGCGCCGATTGGTTCAGATGCTTTTCCAGCTTCTGATACGCGTCGCTGACATTGCCATTCGCGCCAAGCTGTTTCAGCCCGTCCAGCGTCGCCAGAAGCCCATAGCACATGACGCACTGCTCCTTCTTGATGTTCTCGATTTCCGCCTGCTGTACCTTCTGCCGCTCCATCCAGTGAAAGCTGCGGTAAAGCAGCGCACCAAGCGTGCCTAACGCCCCCAGAACGGTCGCCAGACGGATAATCGTGTCCCCTGTGACATACATTTGCTCGCCTCCTTTCTGCCATGGAGGATAGCAGATGCCAAGTCTCAGGGAGTCTCAGGATATAAAAAAAGACGCTTCGGGGAACCGAAACGCCGAAAGATTACCTATTAAAATGGGAAACGCAGTGTGGCGCTTCGGGTTCCGCCTTTATTTTTTACAACAAAAAAGAACATCTTTCGATAGTCTCTTTTCTACGGAGATGGAGGGATTTGAACCCTCGCGCCACGTTAATGACCTATACCCTTAGCAGGGGCACCTCTTCAGCCTCTTGAGTACATCTCCACAAAACGCCTACTGCAAGAGTTAGTATACCAAAAACAACCCCTGTTGTCAAATACTTTTTCGCAAACGGGGCAAAAAAATGGCGTTCACCATTTCTGATGAACGCCGAATTGCCTTAGCGAGCGGTTTTGATTGTAACTGTTTTGGTTGCATCGTCCCAAGCGACGGTTGCGCCAAGCTCGTCCGCCACGAAGCGCACGGGCACGAAGGTACGTCCGTCGATGATGACAGGCGCAACGCCGTATTTTTCAAGCGTTTTGCCGATGGTCATCTTGATTTCCTTGCCGTCGAGGGTCAGAGTGACCTCTTTGGTCGCGCCGTTCCAATCCACCTTGCCGCCGAGGGTTTCGGTGATGATGCGGATAGGCACAAGGGTTCTGTCGTTGCGGATAACGGGTGCAACATCGTAAATCACAGCTTCGTTATCCACGTTGACGATGCGGCTGCCGATCTGCAGCTTGATGGTCTTGCCCTGTTCTGCCGCGGTGTTATCGTCGGTCGCGTCCTTCCGGGCAAATGTTGCGTCAACGGAAACCTTGCCGCTGGGCATCGTGAAGGTGTATTCGTTTTCGTCCACCTTCGTCAGCTTCACGGTGCTGTTGTTTTTGTCCTTGACTGTGATTTTGTCAAGCTGATAGCCGCTGTCGGGGGTTGCCTTGATGGTCACCTTCTCACCGGCCTCTGCCTTGGCGGGGGTAACGGAGATTTCGCCGTTTTCCGTCTTACCTGTGCTTACGCTGTAGGTCGGGGCGGAAGTGTCGGAGGAGGAAGAAGAGGATTTCTTCTTCTGTACGGTCAAATCATAAGTAGCCTGTGCCGCGTTGTAATTTTCACCTTCTGTCGCGGATACCGTGATTTTCGCTGTACCAACAGATTTCAGTGTTACGGTAACTGTCTTTGTTGCAGAATCAACTTCCGCTGTCGCAACAGATTCATCGCTACTTGCGACTTTTATTTCGTTGCTATCCCCATTATAAGTATAAGTGAAGGTTACAGGACCTCTGTTGACTCTGGCAGAACCGCTGGTAGCAGAAAGCTCAATCTTCGCTTCTTTGCATCCACATTTGGTACAAACACCATTCTCAAAATCATGAGATGTACACTCTGTCCACTGTGCATAAAGTGTTACATTATCAGCTGCGGTTATCTCCTGCTTATCTGTATAAGAAGTTCCTGTCCCATCCGGCTCACTGTTCCAGCCATCAAAAACATATTTTTTGCGTGTAAATTCATTTGCCGCTAAAGTATGTGTCTTTCCGGAAATAATTTTCTGTGCTTCCATTGTACCTTCGCCGTTATTTGCATCAAAGGTAATCGTTTTATCGGGAATACCAATTTTAATCGCATTCTCTGCTGTATCCAGATAAGCTACATAAGTATCTCCTTCATACTGAATATGGGAAAGGTCAGCAGATGTAATCACATAACTACCCTTTGCATCAAAAATCACTCTATCATTTTCTTCTTTCAGTGCAGTTGCTCGAATATCTGCCTTATTCCCAAGTTCAGCAGTCAAAGAACCAGTAATTGCTACATGAGGATAACCGAAATAGAGATTGTTTTCCTTATCCTGACCGGTATTTCCAACTACAACAGCATCTCCGCTAAAATTACACTCTGCCTGACTCCAATGCTGAATTAAAATGCCACCGCCGTTATTTACTATCTCCATTCGATTCGAATCTTGCTGCAAGCCACCTGTTGCTTTATTTCGGGTGATTGTGCCACCATTCATATTAAAGACCGTGGCACTACCAGCACTACCATTTCCGACAGTAACACCGCCGCCCTGTCCTGCAGAGTTATTACTGATTTCTCCCGATTCCATAGTCAATATACCATCAGAACCCATATAAACACCGCCACCGGAACTCTTACCAGTGCCGTTTACTGTATTATTGCTGATTTCTGTTGTACCTTTCAATACAGTTTCGGTTTTACTGCTCGTATAAAGACCACCACCAAAAGCATTCTGCCCCTGCACACTATTATTCAAAATAGCTGTATTGTTAATGGTTGCCTTTGTACCACTATCAATATGAATACCACCACCAGAAACCTGTTTATCGGTATTTTCTGCAGTATTATCCCGAATTACGCAATCAATTATATTCAGTTCTGTTACCTCGCTATCATGATAAGCAACAGCAATACCTGCACCGCCAATCCAGTTCACTGTTTGTGTATCATCAGCTTTTACTGTATTTTTCTGGATGTAGCAATTTTTAAGAATGGAACCCGTTTTTAAGTTTTTGTCTTCCATAATGTACAGACCGCCGCCAACAGTGCCTGCACTATTATGACTAATCACACAATCTTCTAACGTTAAGTTTCCAGCTGCAATCGTCCCACCATATTTGTTAGCTGTATTCTTCACAACTATACAATTCTCCAGTTCTGTTTTGCCAGATGCAGTGCCGTAAATAACCCCTGCATATTCCGCAGTATTTTCACTGAAAACACCGTTGTTTGCTTTAAAAGTACCTGCTCTCTGTACATAAACCGCACCCGCACTTGATACTTTTGCACCCGTTGCTGTATTGTGACAGAAAACACCGCCATTCATTGTAAAAGAAGAATCAACATCAATATACACACCGCCGCCACTGCCTTGGTTTGTGCTGGAGTATGCAGTATTACCGCTTATCGCACCATCATTCATTGTAAATGCACCACCTGCAGTAACATACGCACCACCACCTAATGCGTACGACTGTTCTTCTTTTGGTGCATTACCTGTAATCATGCCACTATCCATAACAACAGTACCACCATTTACATGAATACCGCCGCCTTGATTATCCTCAGCAGCTTTTCCTCCGGTGATTGCACCGGAAGTATAACTTTGATAAGTAAGCATATCATCCTTATCATAAACCGCATACGTTGCAGTATATGTACCATCATCTTTTTTTACAACACCTGCTGTTGCATCAGACAATTCAGTTTCCTTGCTTGCTGTTGTATCCTTCAGTGTTAATTTACCGTTATTCACAGTAATAACACTTCCGGAACCATTTCCTTTTAATGTATGTCCATTCAAATCAATCGTTACTACTGCGCCATCAGGAATGACCAGATTATTGGTTAAATCAACATCGTTCTTTAAAATATATGTACCTGTTTGCAGTTCTCCGCCATCAGATGTAATTTCAGTTTCTTCTGCATCCTCATCAGAATAAGTTACAATCCCCTGTTCTTCTGCCTCGGGCTCTTCCTGCTCGTCCTTTTCCACCGTTTCTTCCTGCGCCTGAGGGTCTGTCTCCTCCGCCGCGAACGCCGGCACGGAAACCATGCTTGCCGCCACGGTCAGCGCAAGTGCCTTCGCGTAATAATTTTTCTTCATAATTTTTCCTCCCTTTTTTCCGTACTTCCTTTATACCCAATGCGGATAAATCCCTGCCCCGTTCACAAGCAAAAAAAGCACCGCCCTTACCCGGCAATGCTCGTTTTTTGTAGCTGGCTGCCAGTTCAAAGGCCCTGTAGCTTTGCGTCATAGGCTTTCGCCTATTTTGCCGAATTGTGATTGTTTTCTGCGGAATTTATCGTTTTATGTAATTTGAATTATAACAAAAAGTAATTTTTATTACAACCTTAATTTATAAAATATATTCCGATTCGTAATAAAATTTTCATAAGGAGGTGTTTTTGTTGCGTTTAAAGGAACTTCGGAAGAAAAAACAGATTAGCCAGCAAAAGCTTGCGATTGATTTGAATGTTTCGCAGGCCGCAATCAGCAAATATGAACAGGGGCTTGCGGAGCCCGATATCCGCATGCTAAAGGAAATGTCCGAATATTTCGGCGTTTCCATTGATTATCTCGTCGGGCGAACAAAACAAAACATCTTCTTCACGGAAAATACCTATAATGAACGGGAAAAGGAGCTGCTTTATTATTTCAAAAAGCTGCAAATCAATCAGAAGGAAAAGGTCTTTGCGTATATCCAGGGGATGCTGGATGCGTAAAAGGTATAAGTTGAAATCAGCAGAACAAACAAGGGCAATTCATAAGAATTGCCCTTAAGTATTTTACAAAATCAATCCGCCATATCCTTTGTGATACTCACGCTTTCACGGGAATACAGCGTTTCATCCTCCATGAGCGATATCGCGAAACGCACCACCGAAGGGATTGTGCTGATATAGCCCTTTGCCTGCTCTCCCTTTACGGTAAGCACATAATCCTCCGCACTGCCGTCACGCAGATACCCCGGTCTTAACACGGTATAGTTTAATGCGCTTGCTTCTATGATATCGACCGCTTTTCTGTTCGGAAGCTGCGCAGGCTCATTATCCAGATTATCCTCGCCGTCCATTTCATCGGGAATTTCATTATATATCCCTACAGCCCCCATAAATAAAAGCCGCTGTACATTTTCTTCCGTCATGACCTTTACCAGATTTGCCGCAATCTTCGGCAATTCCGCTCCCGAAACCGCACAGTAAACAACATCCTGCCCTTTTACCGCTTTTCTTAAGTCCTCCTGCGAAAGCGCATCACCGTTGATTACCGCCACCTGTTCCGAAGGGATATACATATCCGCCGCATGTCTTGAAAACAGCGTAAGCGCATGCTGATGGCTTTTCATCATTTCAGCGGTCAATGCACTGCCGAATAAACCCATTGCGCCCAATATTAAAACCTTCATTTTTCTCACTCCTTACCATGTCATTGCAAATGCTGTTTTCTCGGGGTTTTCTGCGTCCCCAATCATCGGTTTTGCCGTATCCAATGCCCGCAGGGTTTCCATTTCCTCTGCTGTCAGCGCAAAATCAAACACATTGATATTTTCCCGGATTCTTTCTTCATGCACCGATTTCGGAATTACCACAACGCCATTCTGGATGGTATAGCGCAGTAAAATCTGTGCCGATGTTTTCCTATATTTCTCCGCCAGAGCCAGAACCGCAGCCTCCGCAAACATTTCATTCGCCTGTCCCTGCCCCAAGGGTGCATACGCCATGTGCGCCACGCCGTATTTTTCCTCCCAGAGATGCTCCGCAAGCCGCTGACAATACAGATGCGTTTCAATCTGGTTGATGGCAGGCTTAATTTTATTAAATTCGATGAGGTCAATCATGCGGTCGGGGTCAAAATTGGAAATCCCGATTGCACGGATTTTCCCTTCCTCGTACAGCTTTTCCAATTCTCTCCATGCGGCATAATAATTGCCGAAGGGCCAATGCAGCAGAACCAGATCCAGATAGTCCGTCTGCAAGTTTTCCAGAGAGGAAAGCACCGTTTCCCTTGTGTTTTCATAGGAACGGAAATTTACCTTTGTGACAAGGAAAAGCTCCCTTCGGTCGATGCCGCTTGCCGCGATTCCCCTGCCGACCTGCGCCTCGTTTCCGTAAGCCTCCGCAGTGTCAATCAGACGATAGCCTGCCCGAATTGCCGCCGCGACTGCCTTTTCGCAGGCTTCGCCGTTGCTCTGAAACGTCCCCAAGCCGAGCATCGGCATTTTTACGCCATTCTTTAATGTAAGATATTCCATATTGATTCCTCCTTTTCAGCTATATCCATTCGTGCTAAAATCAGT
>JBNMGO010000085.1:0-6046 GCA_050872285.1 Anaerotignum sp. | reverse complement strand
CACCAAAGACCATTATTTCGGCAGAAATCTCGATTTTGAAGCGTCCTTCGGGGAAAGCGTGACGATTACACCCAGAAATTTTCCCTTTGCAGACGGCAAATGGCGGACGAAATATGCCATGATTGGCATGGCGCACGTTGCCGATGGCACGCCGCTTTATTATGATGCTGTCAACGAAAAGGGGCTTGCCATGGCAGGTCTCCTGTTTGCAGGCAATGCCGTCTATCAGAAGCCGCAGCAGGGGCAAAAAAACATCCCCTCATGGGCATTTCTCCCGTGGGTACTGGGGCAGTGCCAATCGGCGGCAGAAGCCAAAATACTTTTAGATGGGCTTATACTGACGGATGAGCCGTTCAGTGAATCCTTTCCGCCCAGTCCTCTGCATTGGATGCTTGCGGATGCGAAGGTTTGCCTTGTCATCGAGCAGACGGCGGACGGTCTGCATGTTTATGAAAACCCCATCGGTGTGCTGACGAATAATCCGCCGTTTCCCTTCCATCTGGAAAACCTCAATCAATATCTGCACCTCACCGCAGAGCCGCCCGAGGATGCCTTCAGCGGACAGGACTTGCTCCGCCCCTTCAGCCGCGGCATGGGTGGGTTCGGTCTGCCGGGGGATCTCAGTTCTGCCTCCCGTTTTGTGCGCGCCGCCTTTGTGCGCCTGAATTCCCGTTCCGGTGAGAGCGAAGCGGAAAGCGTCAGCCAGTTTTTCCATATCCTCGGGGCGGTCGAACAGCAAAGAGGGTGCTGCCATCTGGGCGAGGGGAAATATGAAATCACGATATACAGTGCCTGCTGCAACCTCGAAAAGGGGATTTATTATTATAAAACCTACGACAACCACAGCATTACCGCGGTGCGCCTGCAAGATGCCGACCTTGACGGCGCGGAATTGCTTTCCTATCCTCTGCCTTAGCTTTTGCTTTTCCGCTTTTTGTGTTAGAATATGCAAAAACAGGACACAGAAGGAGGATATTATGGAACTGATATTGGCTTCGGCATCGCCGCGCAGAAAGGAATTACTGGAAAAAATCGGATTGCCCTTTACCATTCAGCCTGCGAAGGGCGAGGAACGCATCACGCAGAAAAGTCCTGCGGCAGTTGTCATGGAATTATCCCGACAGAAGGCGGAGGAAATCGCGGCGGCACAGACAGGGGAGTGTATCATCCTCGGCGCGGATACGATTGTTGCTAAGGGCGAGGAAATCATGGGTAAGCCGAAGGATGCGGCGGACGCAAAGCGAATGCTCAAAAGCATTGCCGATGACTGCCATCAGGTCTATACGGGCGTCACGCTTATCCGCACGGGCGCGCACCCCCAGAGTGTCACCTTTCAGGAAAAAACAGACGTATTTCTCTATCCCATTTCCGATGCGGAGCTGGATTCCTATATCGCAAGCGGCGACCCGATGGATAAGGCGGGTGCCTATGGCATACAGGGCGATTTCGCCATTCATGTGAAGGGCATCGCAGGGGATTACTATAATGTGGTGGGTCTTCCGATTGGCAGAGTGTATCAGGAATTAAAGCGGATGCTTTCTGTCAAAAAATGAACGGTTTTTCACTTTTTTTTATGGAAAATGAAAGATTTGACAGCCCTGTTGTTGACAGACAATAAAAAACAGTTCATTCTACAATGAAAATTTGTGCATTTATTTGGTTGACACTAAAATATATTTTAGTTATACTTGTAGACGTTAAAAGTAATAGCTTCCATATATATAATTTACTTACCTTCCCCCCTGAAGTACCGTTCAGGGGTATTTTTTTTGCCTGCGGCTAAGTCAAAAACAGGTTTTTGACTTGGGGGACAGAGGGATAAACGAATGGGTTCCGGCGGCGGAGCCTGGAAACCCATCGTTTTCCTCGAGTGAGCAAAGCCCCCTCTGCGGAGTTGAGTTGGGGAACAAGTTCCCCAAACCCTTCTTTCTGTTCTCGATGCTTTGTTTTTCGCCGATTTTTGTCCGAAAGTTTAATTTATTAAACTTTTTGTTTATTTTCTCTTGATTTTTTCCCTATTTTCGATATAATAATCTGGGTTTAGTAAAAATATTCTGAAAGTTTAGCAATACTAAAACAGGAAAAGGAGATGACTGCTGTGGAGATTGGCAGGAAGATCAAGCAATTACGCATACAGAAGGGGCTGACGTTAGAGGAGCTTGCCAGCCGCAGTGAGCTGACGAAGGGCTTTCTTTCGCAGCTGGAGCGAGAACTGACCTCGCCCTCCATCGCAACCTTAAACGATATTGTAGAGGCGTTAGGCAGCTCCTTAGCGGAGTTTTTCAAGGAGGAGGAGCAGGAACAGCTTGTTTTCCATAAAAAGGACTTTTTTGTGGATGAGCGCGAAACCTACACCATCAACTGGATTGTGCCGAATACGCAGAAAAACGCCATGGAGCCCATTCTGATCGAGCTGCCGCAGGGCGGAGATTCCTTCGTGATGGACCCCCACAGCGGCGAGGAATTCGGCTATGTCTTAGAAGGGGCAATCATCCTCATGGTCGGGGAGGAAAAGCACACCGTCCATAAGGGCGAAACCTTCTATCTTTCCGGCAAGAGCCGCCATTATCTGAAAAACGAGAAGAAAACAACCGCAAAGGTGCTCTGGGTTTCCACGCCGCCTTTGTTCTGATTTCCATAAGGAGGATACGAAATGAAGAAAAAACTCATTCAGTTTAAGAATATCGTCAAAAGCTACGAGGACGGCAAGGTCGTTCTGAAGGGGATTGACCTGGATATTTACGAAAACGAATTTGTCACGCTCCTTGGGCCTTCCGGCTGCGGCAAAACAACGCTTTTGCGTATTCTGGGCGGCTTTTTGCAGGCGGATCAGGGGCAGGTGCTGTTCGATGGGCAGGAAATTTCCAATCTCCCCCCCTATAAAAGAGAGGTCAACACCGTATTCCAGAAATACGCCCTGTTTCCCCACATGAATGTATATGACAACATTGCCTTCGGCTTAAAGCTGAAAAAGGAACCCAAGGACATCATCGAGCAGAAGGTAAAGCGTATGCTCAAGCTGGTGAATCTGGAAGAATTTGCGGACAGAAGCGTCACTGCCATGTCCGGCGGTCAGCAGCAGCGAATTGCCATTGCGCGCGCTCTTGTCAATGAGCCGAGCGTACTTCTTCTGGATGAACCTCTGGGCGCGTTGGATTTAAAGCTTCGAAAGGAAATGCAGCAGGAGCTGAAAAAAATTCAGCAGGAGGTCGGCATCACCTTCATTTACGTTACCCACGATCAGGAAGAAGCGCTGACTATGTCCGATAAAATCGTTGTCATGCGCGAGGGCGAAATTCAGCAGATTGGCAGCCCCACCGATATTTATAACGAGCCTGTCAATGAATTTGTCGCGAACTTCATCGGCGAGTCCAACATCATCGAGGGCATGATGGTCGATGATTATAAGGTTGTATTCGAGGGCAGACGCTTTGACTGCGTGGATAACGGCTTCGGCAAAAATGAAGTGGTCGATGTTGTCATCCGCCCCGAGGATTTGGATATCGTCCCCCGCGGCGAAGGCAAGCTGAAGGGCGTTGTCAAGTCCGTTCTGTTCAAGGGTGTGCATTATGAAACCATGGTGGAAACAAAGGTCGGTACGGAAATCACCGTAAAAATGGCAGTTTCCAATGACAGCCCTGTGTATAACGAAACGGCAAACGAAAAAATGTCCGCCAACGATTTCTATCTGGATATGGAGGACGTAGAGGAGCTGGACGAAGCAACCATCATTGCCCGTGCCGATGCGCAGGCTTGGAACCCCGATGAGGATGAATTTATCTCCATCAAGGAAGTCGATTATGAAATCAAGAAGGAAAACGGCAAATATCCCGTCACCTTCTCCACCGCCGCAGGCACCTCCGTTACGGTCAATATGATTGTAAAGGATGAAAACCGCGTCACAAGCACCGAAAACGAGGAAGAAATCTATGCGATGAATTTCTTCAAAAAGGTGGATGAAATTCAGGAAGCCGTTGCACTGGATACTGACCTGAAAACATGGGCGAATGCCTCCGCATGGAGTCTGGAGGACGGCACAGCCGTTGAAATTACGGATGTCAAATATGATTTTGACCCCGAAACCATTACCCCCGGCATTTATGATGTAACCTTCGCCACAAAGGGGTATGAATATAAGATTGATACCACAGATAAATTCGAGGTGGGTGACGAGGTAGGGCTCATGTTCCAGCCTGAGGATATCCACATCATGTCGAAAAACAATTATTAAGAAAGGGGGCGTGATACGTGAAACAATTTCGTAATATGCTCTATCCGTATGTGGTCTGGCTGTTTATCATGGTTCTAGTCCCCATGCTGATGATTTTATTATATGCCTTCACAACGGCAGGCAATGAGGTAACCACCTTCCGCTTTACGCTGGAAAACTTCTCCCGTTTCCTGACGGATGTCGTTTTTCTAGACGTACTCAAACGCTCCCTGTTGATTGCGGTGGTCACAACGGTGGTCTGCGTCCTTCTGGGCTATCCCATCGCCTATACCATCGCCAAAGGACCGGAACGCAGCAGCTTTTTCTGGATTATGCTGATTACCCTGCCGACATGGATTAACATGCTTGTGCGTACCTATGCGTGGGTGGGCATTTTGCAGGATGATGGTCTGGTGAACCGTTTTCTGGGGATGCTCGGCATTGGCTCCTTCCATATGCTTTATACCACCTTTGCGGTCGTTCTCGGGATGGTTTATAACTTCATTCCCTTCATGATTCTGCAAATTCATTCTTCCCTTGCGAAGATGGATAAAAGCCTGCTCGAAGCGGCGAGCGACCTTGGCGCAAACCCCATGCAAAGCTTTCTGAAGGTGACTTTGCCCCTTTCCCTGCCCGGGGTGCTGAGCGGCATCACACTGGTGTTCCTGCCTGCGGTGTCCAGCTTCTTCATCCCCAAGCTTCTGGGCGGCGGACAGTATGTACTGGTCGGCAATGTCATTGAAACACAGTTCTTAACGAGCGGCGACTGGAACTTTGGCTCTGCCATCTCTCTGATTATGGCAGTGATTATCATGCTTTCCATGTGGCTGACGCGCAAGGTGGATACCGACCCTGCGGCAAACGGAAAGGGGGCGTAAGCGATGCAGGATAACCGAAAAACGGGCATCGGCGGCAAAATCCTTCTGGCTCTGACCATGATTTTCTTCTATCTGCCGATTCTCTATATCATCGTATTTTCCTTCAACGGCTCCCGTTCCCTGACGCATCTGGATGGGTTCTCTCTCCGTTGGTATGAAAAAATGTTCGCGGACAGCAATATGATGGAAGCCATTGTCTATACCATCGTGATTGCGATTCTGGCAACGGTCATTTCCACTGTCGCAGGTACCTTGGCGGCAATCGGGATGTCCCGTTCCAAAAAGCTTCTGCGCAATCTGGTCGAACAGGTGAATAACCTGCCGATTCTCAACCCCGAAATCGTAACTGCTATCGGACTTCTGATGTTTTTTAGTGCCCTTGGCGTAAAGAAAGGCTTTGTGACGCTGCTTCTGGCGCATATCATGTTCTGTATTCCGTATGTGATTCTGTCCGTGATGCCAAAGCTGCGCTCCCTTGACCCGAACCTTGCCGATGCCGCTATGGACTTGGGCGCAACGCCCTTCCAGGCACTCACAAAGGTTATTGTGCCGCAGATTCTGCCGGGGATTATCTCCGGTGCATTGGTTGCCTTTACCATGAGCTTTGATGATTTCATCATTTCTTATTTCGTCACCGGCAATGGTGTCCAGAATATTTCCATTCTGGTGTACACCATGTCCAAGCGTGTCAACCCGTCCATCAATGCCCTGTCCACACTGGTCATTGTGCTGATTACTATCGCGCTGACGGTTGTAAATGTCATTCCCGTCATTCGCGAAAAGCAGGGCAAAAGCGGTGCTGCCCTCGGCAAGCGTGGCATTGCGGTCTGCATGGCAGTTGTGGTTGCCATCACAGGTGTAGGTGTTGCTATGCTGCGTCGCGGCGGCGGTGCCTCTCCGCAGGATGCCATCGCAAAATACGGCTCCAATACCTTAAAGCTTTATATCCCCGGAGAAT
>JBNMGO010000276.1:0-2612 GCA_050872285.1 Anaerotignum sp. | reverse complement strand
TGGTAAAACAGAAGAATAAACAGACAAGTTCCATCGGTGAATCACCTCGAAACTTGCTGTTTTCCTCGAGCGGGCATAGCCCCCTCTGCGGATTCCACTCGGGAAAACCCTTCGTTTCCCGAACCCTTCCGCTATTTTATCACATAAAAAAGCGTTCTCTTTTTCGAGAACGCTTTCTTTTTTATTCGGGGAAAATCACAGTGCTTGGTGTGTCTCCGTTATCCGTTTCCGTTGTTTCCGTTACGATGGCGGGCTGCTTTGCCGCTTCCTCCGCTTCCTTTTTCTTCTCCTGATGCCCGTTAATCAGAATGAACAGCGCCAGAAACCAGCACACAATCCCGATAAACCGCACCATTTTCATACCTTTTTTCATTGCCGTCTTCCCTTCCTTTGCAGTCCTTATTTATGATATGGCTCGTTGCGCTGAATCCGCTCCGAGCGGTAAATCTGTTCCAATAAAACCACGCGCATCATCTGGTGCGGAAATGTCATTCTGGAAAAGCTGAGTGCATAATCCGCGCGCTGCATCACCGCAGGGGAAAGCCCCAGAGAGCCGCCGATGATGAACACGATATGGCTCACGCCGCCGACGCTTTTCTTCGCCATGAAATCTGCCAGTTCTTCGGAGGAAAGCATCTTCCCTTCCACCGCAAGCGCCACCGCAAAGGCATCCTCACGCACGTTTTTCAGAATCCGCTGTCCTTCCTTTTCCTTGACCTCTGCCGCCTGTGCGTCGCTCATGTTTTCGGGTGCTTTTTCATCCGCCAGTTCAATGATTTCCAGCTTCATATAGCGGCTCAGCCGCTTGCTGTATTCCGCAATGGCATCGCGCCAGTATTTTTCCTTCAATTTGCCTACGCAAACGACCGTAACCTTCATGCCAACCCTCCGTTACAGTTCTACCTTCACGCCGTTCTGAAAGCGGCTCGCCATGTCCATTTTCACATGCGTGCCGACCTCAATGCGGTTGTTCCGCAAAATTCCCTCCACCGTTTCATACGCCAGATGGGGGTTATTGTTTTCCTCACTGAGATGTCCCAGAAAAACATATTTCATCTTCCCCGTCATGACCTCTGCCAGAAGCTCTCCTGCCGTATGATTGGAAAGATGCCCATTTTCGCCCAGAATCCGCTGTTTGAGGGGCCATGGATAGCCGCCCTTTTTCAGCATTTCCACATCATGATTCGCCTCCAGCAGCAGCACATCGCTGTCCTCGATGCTCTCCCGAATCGTATCCGTCACATGCCCGATATCCGTCGCCAGTGTGATTTTCTTCTCGCCCGAAAAGACGTTATAGCCGACAGGCTCTGCCGCATCATGCGGAATCTGAAACGGCTTGACGCAAAGGTCATTCACCGCGCAGACCTCATCCGCATACACAATCCGCTTATTGCTCGGCGCAATCCTACCAAGGCTTTCCTCCATTGCCGCCCAGGTATCCGCTGTGGCAAAAATGGGGATATCAAACCTGCGGGAAAGGATGCCTGCCCCCTTGATGTGGTCAACATGCTCATGGGTGATAAACAGCGCATCAATCTGCTCGCCCGTCAGCTTCAGATTTGCGAGCCCTTCCGTAATCTTTTTGCCGCTGATGCCTGCGTCAATCAATATTTTCGTGTAATCCGTCCCGATATAGGTACAGTTGCCGCTGCTGCCGCTGGCGATGGTGCAAAATTCCATCCGCAAGCCGTTCCACCTCTTTTCTTTCGTGTTTTTCCATAAAATAAGCCTCGGAACTGCTCCGAGGCTCTCTTGTTCTCTTTTTACTGCTCGCCGGGGATGCGGTCGATATCCGCGCCCATGGCTCTGAATTTTTCCTCGACATCCTCATAGCCTCTGTCGATATAACGCACACCGTCAATGATGGTTTCGCCCTCTGCCGCCAGTGCCGCCAGAATCATTGCCGCGCCTGCTCTCAGGTCTGTTGCGGAAACCTCCGCGCCGCGGAAATGCTTGATGCCGTGGATGGTTGCCACTCTGCCGTTGATTTCCACATCTGCGCCCAACTTACGCAGCTCGCCCATGTACTGATATCTGTTTTCCCAGACATTTTCCGTCAGCACGCTTGTCCCGTTGCAGACCGCCAGAAGCGTTGCAATCTGGGGCTGTAAATCCGTCGGGAAGCCGGGGTAGCTCATGGTCTTTACGTTTACCGCACGCAAAGGCTCATCCGCCATCACGCGAATGGAATCCTCCCATTCTGCCACCTTCACATTCATTTCCTCCAGCTTTGCCGTCAGAGAATCCATGTGCTTGGGAATGATATTTTTCACCAGAACATCGCCGCCCGTAATTGCCGCCGCAATCATATAGGTGCCTGCTTCAATCTGGTCGGGAATAATCGTATACTGCGCGCCCTTCAGCTCGGAAACGCCCTTAATGCGAATCACGTCTGTTCCTGCGCCCTTGATATTTGCACCCATCATGTTCAGATAGTTTGCCGTATCTACCACATGGGGTTCTTTTGCCGCATTTTCAATCGTTGTGGTGCCTTCTGCCATGGTTGCCGCAAGCATAACATTGATCGTCGCGCCAACGCTCACCTGGTCCATATAAATGGATGTGCCGACAAGCTTTTCGGCGTAAGCCTTTACCATGCCATCCTCCTCAAT
>JBNMGO010000281.1:0-2577 GCA_050872285.1 Anaerotignum sp. | reverse complement strand
TTTTGCCCCGCGTGCAGAGTTCCGCTCTGATAGACTTCCTCTGAATAATGCGCCCCTGCAGCAGTTCCTCCGTCTGTACCAAAAAAACTCCCTCACCTCCATGCTTTTTTTACATTTCTGCCATGGGTGCTGTTCGCCTGCATCTGTTCCCTCCCGCAGAAAAAACGGCTCTTTTTTCTCTGCGGACAAATGCACGCGACTGAACTCTATCTGCTTCTATTTTACAAATTTTTCCGGTTTTATGGTATATCACGAAAGGGACATTTTTCATCTTTTTCTTAACGCAACCGTCCCCTTAGACTGGAGCGGCGGTCGATATTCAATTTCCTGAACACAATCTTCAGATGGTTCTTCACCGTACCCTCGGAAATATGCAGCATTTCTGCAATCTCGCCATTGCGAAGTCCCCTTGCCGCAAGCTCGGCAATCTCGCGTTCGCGCTTGCTCAACGGTTCCTCCACTTCATCCTCCTGTCTGGGAATAAATGCCTTCCATTCGGGCACGGCAGGAAGATTCTGTATCGGCAGGCTGCGGATTTCCTGAATAACCGCGGCGTATTTTCTGGAAAGGGCAGGCAGATAAAACAGCGGTTCCAGATATTCGCGGAAATAAGCCGGAAAGGCAATCACCTGATCCCGTTCTGCCAGAGAAAGCGTAAATTCCAGATGCTCCGCCGCCTTCTGGCTGCGCCCGATGGCAAAATAGCAAAGGGCAAGATTGGTATGGATAAAAAGCTGCGCCGAAAGGGCGAGCAGCCTTGCATCTATCTTCAATGCCACTTCCAGAATCCCGATTGCCTTATGATAATTTCTTTTCAGAATAATTCTTGAGATACGCGCGCCCTTGATGGTGCTGTTTGTAAAATTCAAATCATACAGACGATTCGAGGAGGACTGCAGGCGTTTTCGCGTTTTGCTTTCCTCCGGCTGCAGCATGGCAAGATAGCTCTGCACCGTTTCCTTCATGCAGATATCCAGAAAGGTATTCCGCAGAAAGGCATAGGTATGTGCAGGGTCCTCCAGATAATCCAGTATCCGTTTCCATGTCACCAAATCACCGTGGTAGACTGCATTGGTCCCCAGAAGCAGCGCCGCGCCATAGGTCACGCAGGCATTCTTTCTTTGCAGAGACGCATACAGCGCCTGATAGCCATAAATTTCCGCATCCGCGAAATTTCCCTGCATACAGGCAATCTCGCCGCGATACAGCTCCGCCGCGCCGCTGCCATGCCCTGCCGTCAGGGAATTATACAGCTGCATGACGCGTTCCAGTATTTCGGCGGTTCGTTCCAGTTCGCCCGGCTTTGTGTAAAACAAACGCCACATGGAAATGCTGCCGAACAGAAACGGCTCTCTTTCCGTGAAAATGACAGAGGGCGCCGTCATCAGGCGTTTTGCGCGCTGATAATGCTGTTCCATTTTTTCCAGATGGGGGAAATCCTGAAAGGCGGCAATCAGTTCCCATTCGCCCAGAAGATTGGGGTCATTGCCCTCACAGATGATATCCTTTGCTTCCTCCAAAAGCTGCTGATATTCCGCGAAGGCGGCATCAGCAAAGAGCGCATAGCAAAGCCGCAGAAGGGATAAGGGATACTTCTGCTTCGTTTCCATCGGGCAATGGCGCAGAATTTCCCCTGCGATTTCCGTAAAGGAAAGCTTATCGAATTTTTCGAGGAGAAGCCCTGTTAAATCGCAGGAAAGAATCCCCTCATAATCCAGAACCTTATGAAAGGCGGCAACGGCTTTTTTCGTTTCCCCATGCTCCCGATACCAACAGCCGCAGCGGTGATAGCTGTCCCACTGGGTCAGGAAGGACGCATTTTGCAGGCGGTAAAGCAAAAATTCGCGCAGCAGCGCACAGGGGGAATACTGCTCCCGTTCCGCATCATAGCACAGCAGAGGCAGGCTATTGAGCAGATGCCCAATCTGCTTCAAATCTGCGATATCCTCCGTCAGCGCGCGCACCATTTCGATATCCACCGTTTCAAACTGCGCCAGACGCAGCAATGCTCTCTGGAGAATATCCTCCTGCCGTCTCCAGAATAAATCCTCCATCAGGAGGCTCAGCTTTTTCCATTCCACCTCTTCACAGCCATTTTGCAGATACAGCGAAACAATCGCCGCCCAGCCGCCTGTTTTCTTCTGAATATGGAGCGCCTGCTTTTCCGTAAGGGAAATGCCCAACTCCTCTGCGAAGCGAATAATATCCTCCTGCCGCAGAAGAAAATCCTCCTTGGAAAGATAGCAGACCTGCATCAGATCCTGTATCGGTAACTGAGAAAAACTGCGGGAAAGAAAAATAACATGCACAGCGGCATCCTTCAAAGCAGAAAGCAGCTGCAAAACGGAAAACGGAAACTGCGCCGCAATCGCCTGAAAATTATCAATCATGAGATAAAGCGAGGATTCCTCCGCAGGCTTTGCCGACACCGGAACCCCATTTTCGTGATATAAATCAAAAATCTGCTGTGCCAAAACGACATCCTTCTGCGCTGTCTGGCGCACAAGCCAATCGCAGCAGACCGCGGCATCCTGTGCCGTATGCCAGCGCAGAGCGCCATGCGGCACATCCCTGAGG
>JBNMGO010000025.1:0-9425 GCA_050872285.1 Anaerotignum sp. | reverse complement strand
GCACGCCGACGGCGGAGATCATGCCGTAGAGGATCAGGGAGACGCCGCCGATGGTCGCGGTGGGCATGCAGGCGATCAGGGCCTCAAACTTGGGGCAGAAGGCGAAGATGACCGCCAGCACGGCCGCGATGCGGATGACCTTGGGGTCGTGTACCTTACTTAATTCCAGAACGCCTGTGTTTTCGCCGTAGGTGGTATTTGCAGGGCCGCCCACCAGTGCGGACAGAGAGGTTGCAAGCCCGTCCCCAATCAGCGTGCGGTGCAGACCGGGGTCTTCAATCAGGTTTTCGCCAACGGTTGCGGAAATGGCGGACATATCACCGATATGCTCCATCATGGATGCAAGCGCGATGGGCGCCATAACCAGAATAGCGGAAATGTTGAATTTGCAAAGAGAAAATTCGGGTACGCCCACGATAGGAGCCGCCGCGATATTTGTAAAATTCAGAATTGCGGAGCCGTCTGCATTTGTCATGCCCATTGCATTGAAAATCAGTGCCGCAATATAGGAAATGACAACGCCCATCAGAATGGGGATAATCTTAAACATCCCCTTGCCCCAGATGTTGAAAACAACAATCGTTGCAAGTGCGATGAAGGCAAGCAGCCAGTTTGTAGAGGCATTGCTGACAGCGGAGCCTGCCAGACTCAGACCGATACAGATGATAATCGGGCCTGTCACAACAGGGGGAAGGAAACGCATGACCTTTTTTACGCCAATCAGACGGATGATGAGGGCAAGAATGAGATACAGAAGCCCTGCCACCAGAATCCCGCCGCAGGCATAGGAAAGCTTTTCTGCGTTGGAAATATTGGCAAAGATGCCGGTATCAAGGTTGGCAATCGTTGCGAAGCCGCCAAGGAAGGCAAAGGACGAGCCAAGGAAGGCAGGAACCTTGCCCTTGGAGCAAAGATGGAAAATCAGTGTGCCGACACCTGCACAGATCAGCGTAACCTGTACATGCAGGACATCCTCGCCGAAATAGCTGTTTACCAGAATGGGTACAAGAATCGTTGCACCGAACATGGCGAACATGTGCTGTAGGCCTAAAAGTAACATTTTCGGAACGCCTAAGACCGAGGCGTTACGGATGACTCCGTTGTTTTCGTTCATAAGAAACTTCCTCCTGTTATGATAGTAGATGACAATGAAGTAATAATTAAAATCATTTGATTATACCATAGCTGTAGGAGGAAGTACAATGTAAAATAAAAGAATTTTGGGAATCGTTGTAAATTTCTGTCAGAATCAGTCCGTATGCGCGGCATCATAAAGCTCCTGAATCCCTTCGGGCAGGCGGTCGGGCAGCATTTCATGGATTCTGTCCTCGTTGCCGTCTGCCAGAGCCGTTTCATAATACCAGCATTTGAATTTCAGCATGGCGAGTGCCTTTTCCATGCGCTTGATTTCCTTTTCACATTCCAGCTTCTGCCGCTGAATCAATTCCAGTCGCTTGGGGTAGGTTGCACTGCCTTCGGTACACCACTGCATGAACTGCTTGATGTTTTTGATTTCCATGCCTGTTTTTTTCAGACATTCCACCAACCGCAGGGTTTCCAGCTCCTTGGTATCAAAATGGCGGATGCCGCCGCTGCGCTTGATTTCGGGGAACAGACCCTCCTTATCATAATAACGCAGGGTGGAAACGGGTAATTGAAACAGTTCGGACACCTGACCGATGGTATACATAAAAAACGCCTTCTTTCAGAAAATTTTTCAAATTGCGATTGACCTGAAGTCAGCTTCAGGTATTAAAGCAATCGTAGCACAGGGGAAGGGGCGTGTCAAGCGGCGCAAAGCAAAAAAACAGGCTCGGTTATGGTTTTCATAATCGAGCCGTTTTTATAGGAGAAAGTTTACTTTTCAGTATTCGTTGTATTCGTTTTATGCGTTGATGGCATCGCAGATGCGCTTGCCCATTTCCTTTGTGCCAATCTTTTTCGTGCCTTCGCTGTAGATATCGGGGGTTCTGTAGCCTGCATCCAATACCTTTGTGACAGCAGCCTCAATCGCCTGCGATTCCTTCACCAGACCGAAGGAGAATTTCAGCATCATAGCGGCGGAAAGAATCGTTGCGATGGGGTTTGCCATATCCTTGCCTGCAATATCGGGGGCGGAACCATGGATGGGTTCATACATCCCGAAGGCGCCGTCCGCCAGGCTTGCGGAGGGCAGCATGCCGATAGAGCCTGTAATCTGGCTTGCTTCATCGGAAATGATATCCCCGAAAATATTAGAGGTTACGATAACATCGAAATGCTTGGGATTTCTCACCAGCTGCATTGCGGCATTATCTACATACATGTGGTCTAATTCCACCTCGGGGTAATCCTTTGCAACCTCTGTCACGGTTCTGCGCCACAGCTTGCTGCTTTCCAGAACATTTGCCTTATCAATGCTGGTAACGTGCTTATTGCGCTTCATAGCAGCTTCAAAGGCCTGCACGGCAATCCGCTTGATTTCAAATTCGCTGTATGCTTCTACGTCATAGGCTTCTTCGCCATGCTTGCCTTCGCGGTAGCCGCGTTCCCCGAAATAAATGCCGCCTGTCAGCTCTCTGACAACCAGAATATCCAGACTGTCGCCGATGATTTCGGGCTTGATGGGGCTTGCGTCGCTCAAAGCCTTATGGATGATGGCAGGGCGCAGGTTTGCATACAGACCCAGACTGCTCCGCAGCTTCAGCAAAGCGCCTGCTTCGGGGCGGAGATTTGCCGGCAGATGATCCCATTTCGGGCCGCCAACCGCACCTAAGAGAATAGCGTCGCTGTTTTTGCATGCTTTCAGAGTTTCGTCGGGCAGGGGTTCGCCATACGCATCATACGCACAGCCGCCTGCCAGCTTTTCATTGAATACAAAGTCATGGCCGTATTTCTTGCCGACACATTCCAGAATGCCCATGGCTTCTGTCACAACATCGGGGCCGATGCCATCGCCTTTTAATACTGTAATATGATAAGAACCCATTTTCTTCACCTTAACCTTCGATTTTTTCCTTTGTATATGTTACCAGACCGCCCGCAGCCATAATTTTCTGCATAAATTCGGGGAAGGGCTCAGCCTGATAGGTTTTGCCTTTTGTTTCGTTTGTAATCACGCCTGTGTTGAAATCAACGGATACGGTATCGCCTGCGTCAATGTCATTTGCGGCTTCCTCACATTCCAGAATCGGCAAGCCGATATTGATGGCATTGCGGTAAAAAATTCTGGCGAAGGTGGAGGCGATAACACAGGAAATGCCTGCACATTTGATTGCCAGAGGGGCATGCTCACGGGAAGAGCCACAGCCGAAATTCTTTGTGGCTACCATGATGTCGCCTTCCTTTACGTTGTTTACGAAATCTGCATCAATATCAATCATGCAGTATTTTGCCAGCTCCTCGCCGCTGGATACATTCAGATATCTTGCGGGGATGATAACGTCTGTATCGACGTTATCCCCATATTTAAAGACTTTCCCTTTTGCTGTTTCCATTATTTCATCCCTCCTGCAATCTTTTCGGGGTCTGCGATATAGCCTGCAATGGCGGATGCTGCCGCAACTGCGGGGCTTGCCAGATAAACTTCACTTTCTGTATGACCCATTCTGCCGACAAAGTTTCTGTTCGTTGTGGAAACGCAGCGTTCGCCTGCTGCCAGAATCCCCATGTGGCCGCCTAAGCAGGGGCCGCAGGTAGGGGTGCTGAAAATTGCGCCTGCTTTTACGATATCCTCCACATAGCCAAGACGGATGCAGTCCAGATAAATCTGCTGTGTGGCAGGGATAACGATGGTACGCACCTTGGGGTTCACCTGTCTGCCTCTGAGGATATCAGCGGCAATCTTCATATCGTTCAGTCTGCCGTTGGTGCAGGAGCCGATGACAACCTGATCGATGGCAACCTCGCCTGCTTCGTCAATCGTTTTTGTGTTTTCGGGCAGGTGAGGGAAGGCAACGGTCGGTCTCAATTTGCTCAAATCAATCGTATAAACCTCGTCATATTCCGCATCGGGGTCTGCTTCATAAACCACAGGCTCTTTTACGGAATGTTCCTTTACATATTCCATTGCTTTTTCATCCACGGGGAAGATGCCGTTTTTCGCACCGGCTTCGATTGCCATATTCGCCATGGAGAAGCGGTCATCCACTGTCAGATACTGAATCCCGTCGCCGACAAATTCCATGCTGCGGTACAATGCACCGTCCACGCCAATCATGCCGATGATGTGCAGGATGATATCCTTGCCGCTCACCCATTTTGCAGGCTTGCCTGTCAGCACAAATTTGATGGCACTGGGTACCTTGAACCATGCTTCGCCGGTTGCCATGCCGATTGCCATATCCGTGCTGCCGATGCCTGTGGAGAATGCACCCAATGCGCCATAGGTACAGGTATGGGAGTCTGCCCCGATGATAACCTGACCGGGGACAACAATCCCTTTTTCGGGCAGAAGGGCGTGTTCAATGCCCATCTGTCCAACGTCAAAGAAGTTCTTTACCGACATATCGTAAGCAAAGGTACGGCATGCTTTGCACTGTTCTGCCGCCTTGATGTCCTTGTTGGGGGTAAAGTGGTCCAGAACGATAACCACCTTATCCTTATCAAAAACTTCCTTTGCGCCTGTTTTCTTAAATTCCTTCAAAGCAACGGCGGTTGTGATGTCGTTGCCCATAACAATATCCAATTTTGCCTGAATCAGCTGACCGGCTTTTACGCTTGCTTCCCCCGCATGGGCCGCAAGAATCTTCTGTGTCATTGTCATTCCCATGATGTTATCCTCCAAAAATTTCTTTTGTACTCTCTTATTTTTTTTCTTAACCGATAATCTTGTTTGTTGTGCTCACTACTGCACGCAGACCGGATTTTGTGATGTTGCTGGATGTGCCTGCGCCGAAGTACATGCCGCCTTCGTTATCCGCAATCTGGATGTAGGAGATTGCGCGGGATTTTGTGCCGTGGGACATGGAATGTTCTCTGTATTCCACAACCTCCATCACAATCTTGAAGTAATCCTCGATGGCATGGCAGAGAGCGGAAATGATACCGTTGCCTGTGCCTTTCAGTGTGATGGGTTCGCCGTTGTAGTTACATTCTGCTTCGATTGCAACGTCCTCATGGTTTTTCAGAACGATTTCCTTATAAGTAACCAGTTCCAGAGGTGCTCTGCCGTCTACATAATGGTCGATGAAGGCTTCGTAGATATCGGTAGGAGTCAGATCCTTATGCTGTCTGTCGCTCATGCTTGTTGTAACGGTGCTGAAATCCTGCTGGAAAGCCTTGGGCAGATACAGACCGAAATTCTGTTCCAGAACGAAGGCAACGCCGCCCTTGCCGCTCTGGCTGTTGATACGAACGATGGGGTCGTAGTTTCTGCCGACATCCACAGGGTCGATGGGCAGATAAGGAACCTCCCAGCGGTCGGGATGCTTCTTCATTGCCTCCATGCCCTTTCTGATGGCATCCTGGTGAGAACCGGAGAAGGCTGTGTAAACCAGAGAGCCTGCATAAGGATGTCTGGGGGAGATGTTCATTCTTGTGGATTCCTCGTAAATCTTTACTGCTTCATCAATATGGCTGAAATCCAGTTCGGGGTCAATGCCCTGAGAGAAGATGTTCATGGCTACGTTCATGATGTCTGTGTTGCCGGTTCTTTCACCGTTGCCGAACAGTGTGCCTTCCACACGGTCAGCCCCTGCCAGCATTGCCAGCTCGGTTGCCGCTACGGCTGTGCCGCGGTCATTGTGTGCATGCAGGCTGACGTAAATGCTGTCTCTGTATTTCAGGTTTTCACAGCAGTATTCAATCTGGTCAGCGTAGATATTGGGGGTTGCCATTTCTACGGTAGAGGGCAGGTTGATGATTGCCTTATGGTCGGGTGTGGGTTCCCAAACATCCAGAACTGCGTTGCAGATTTCTACTGCGAAGGGCATCTCTGTGCCTGTGAAGCTTTCGGGAGAATATTCAAAGAAGAATTCTGTTTCGGGGATAGCCGCTGCTTCTTCCTTAATCTGCTTTGCGCCTGCAACTGCCAAATCGATGGTTTCCTGCATGGAATTGCCGAAAACAACATCTCTCTGCAGTGTGGAGGTGGAGTTATACAGATGTACGATTGCTTTCTTTGCACCCTTCAATGCTTCGAAGGTTTTATGGATGATGTGGGGTCTGCTCTGTGTCAGCACCTGTACGGTAACATCATCGGGAATCAGGTTGTTGTCAATCAGGCATCTTGCAAATTCAAATTCGGTATCGCTTGCTGCGGGGAAACCGATTTCGATTTCCTTAAACCCTGTATCCACCAAGAACTGGAAGAATTTCAGCTTTTCGGGCAGGTTCATGGGGATTTCCAAGGACTGGTTGCCGTCTCTCATGTCAACGCTGCACCATACGGGTGCTTTTGTGATGGTGTTGTTGGGCCATTTGCGGTTGGGCATGTCCATTGTGGGGTAGGGTCTGTATTTTGTGTAGTTCATCATTGGTAGTTCCTCCTTAAAAATTCTGCGTGTGTTTTTTCTTTGACTTTATCTTTGGTTCGTTTGTATGCTTGGTTAGAAGGAGCGGCGGGCAAAAGAAAAAGCCCTTCATCTCTCTGATAAGAGACGAAAGACCAGAAATCTCCGCGGTACCACTCTTTTTTATTCCCGAAGGGGAATACACTTTCCCAGATACAGGCTGTAAGAACCAATATCCTGTCGGTATAACGGCCGACTCGCCGGTTGCACCTACTTGCTTTGCGTTCAGCGAACCACTCCGAGGCCAGTTCAAACATTCTTCCGTTATCTGCTCGCACCAACCGCAGACTCTCTGAAAACATCCAAAGGTTTTACTACTCCTCTTCCTTGTGTTTGTTGTGTTGTATTGGAATGAATACAATTTAAACACCAAATTGCATTTTTGTCAATACCTAATTTGAAAGTTTTTTGTATTCATATAAAAATGAGAAATCGGAATTTCCCCTGTAAGAAAGCAGAAAGTTGTGCTATAATGAAACGATAGCATACAAAAGAACAAAACAGCTCCAAAAATTAACAGGAGGGATAGATATGAAAGGAAAAAAGAAAATTGCTTCGATTCTGGCGTGCGCCATGCTGCTTGGTGCGGCACCCGTTCAGGCAATGGCATATACAGTACCCGATACGGTGCGTGTCGGGCTGGAATCGGTTTGTAAAAATGTGGCATCCGCAAGCATCGGTGTGTGGGAATTGCAGATTGGCACCCAGAAGGGCGACAGCTTTCAGAAGGGCGGCGTGATTACCTCAAGCGGTCTGTTTACGGCAAAGCCTGCCGTGGGGGACTATATCGCAGTGGACACAACGATGGACTGTGCGGACGCATTGGACATGGCAAATGACATGAAAAAAAGCGGATTGGACACCTATGCGGCGTACCTGAGCGGCAGGGACTGGACGGTCTATGTGAAGGATGCCTCTGTTTCTGCCGTGGAGGATGCGGCAGATGAAAATGCAGTGCGCGTTTCCTTTGAGGGCGTTGCCATTACGGGCGGCGAAGTCCCTGTGCTTGTGCCCGAGGATGCCGTGATGATGGGCGGCAATGTGGCGGATACGTTTAAGCTGAACAGCATGCCCTACCGCGGAATGCTGACGTTTTCCGTGAACGGCAGCACCATGACGGGCGTGAACGTCATTGGCTTAGAGGAATATCTTTACGGCGTGGTGCCTTCCGAAATGCCGAAAAGCTATGATGCGGAAGCCTTGAAGGCGCAGGCGGTTGCGGCGCGCACCTATGCCATGACGAAGCTGGGCGCGCATACGGGCAGCGGCTATCAGCTTTGCGATACCACAGCCTGCCAGGTTTATAAAGGCTACAGCAACGAAGCGGATGCCACCACAGCCGCGGTAAATGCAACGGCAGGCGAGGTTGCCTGCTACAACGGAACCCCGATTGAAGCGGTATTCTCCGCATCCACAGGCGGCTATACCGAAAGCAGCGAAAACGTATGGAATGCGGCAGTGCCGTATCTGCGCGCCGTTCCCGAATTGGGGGAATACGGCGACAATAGCTGGACAAAGACCCTGACGCTGGATGAACTGACAGCACTTTTGCAGGCGAAGGGCGAAAACATCGGCACAGCGAAGGATATTGTGATTACGAAGCTTTCCACAGGCGGACGCGTGCAGGAATTGCAGATTATCGGCACAAGTGGCACGAAAACCCTGACGAAGGAAGCCATCCGTACCTATTTTTCCTCTGCCTGCGGCACACTGCCGAGCAAGATGTTTACGATTAACGGCAAGGGCGGCACGGTGACAGGCGGCACGAGCACAACGAAGGGCGGTTTGCTTTCTGCGGCGGCAAAGCAGGGCATTGTTGCCAAAACCGAGGGCGTGCTTTCCTATCTGAACGGGAAAAAGCTTTCCGTTGATGTGGATACCACACAGCCTGCACAGAATACCGATACCGGAACGTATACGGTTTATAACGTGAGCATCAGCACCGTTGCAAACGGGAGATTTGTATTCTCCGGCAGCGGCAGTGGCCATGGTGTCGGGCTGAGCCAGAAGGGCGCACAGGGTATGGCACAGATGGGCTATGATTATGAGGAAATTCTGCACCATTATTATACAGGCATTACGATTGAGGGCTGATATGATGAAGGAATTCAGAGCCTTCCTGCTTTCCCGCACGGGCTGGCAGGATGAAAACGGCAATACGGTTGTTTTTTCCGAAACGAACCTGACGGGAGAGACGGCAGGGGACGGACTCTGGCTGTTTCTGGATGAAGGTCTGCGCTGCGGCGGGATGCACCGCAGAATCAAGCCGACGGAAGAAGCGGTAAAGCAGGCACTCTGCGGTGTCGGGAAAGAATTGCTTTGGGAGAAAATAGCAGCCGATTGGGCAAAGGAGGCATAAAAATGTTTTGTGAAAAACTGACGGAGGAACAGATTCGCAAGGTGATGAATGTCATTTCCGATGACGGCGCACTGACGATTCTGAAAATCCGCACTTATGATAAAAGCTTTGAGGATGCGGTTGCGGTTTCCGCCGTACCCGAGGTAACGGCAAAATTCCAGGAGGATATTGAAACCTATCAGCTGCATGATTATTTCATCAGAGGGAAAAACCGCGCAGGCGCAGGCTCCGATTATATCTACAGAAAAATGATGTATGAATGGTTCGGCGAGCCGTATGTTGTGAAATATCTGATGGAATATTAAGGGGGGACGGATATGTATGTAAAAAGACTCAAGGATGATGAAATTCTGCAGATTATGCGCGTCATTTCCGACCCCGACTGCGAAATTGTGAGCATTTTCCGCAAGGTGACAGACCCTGAGGTGGCGATCAATTCGCAGGAGATGGAAGAACGCTATGTGCTGCATGATTATGATATTGAAGGGTTCGATTATCTGCCCGATGATTCCACGCGGATGTACCGCAAGGAAATGCTGAAGATTTTCGGTGAAAAATATGCGGCGGATTATATG
>JBNMGO010000310.1:0-2323 GCA_050872285.1 Anaerotignum sp. | reverse complement strand
GCAACAAGGAGGTAACACCCATGCAGGATATTTACGACTGCACCGTACAATACATCATAGAAAATCAAAACAAATTTTATCGTATGGCATACAGCTATGTAAAGGAAGAGCAGGCGGCTCTGGATGTGATACAGAACGCAATCTGCCGTGCCTTGGAGGGCTGCTTCGGGCTGAAAAATCCCCTGGCGCTCCGCACATGGTTTTATCGGATTCTCGTCAATGAGGCATTGCAGTATCTCAGAAAGCAGAAGCGCGAAATTCCCCTCGGCGAGGAGCATACCGAAACCATGACCTACGAGGAGCCGGCATTTGACGAGGACAGGCAGGCCTACGAGGCTGTGATGCAGCTGTCAGAGCCTATGAAAACCGTCATTATCCTTCATTATTATGAGGATCTGACGCTCAAACAGATTGCAGAAATCACCGATACCCCGCTCAGCACGGTAAAAACAAGACTTTACAGTGCCCTGAAAAAGCTGAAACTGATTTTGAAGGAGGAAGAAAAATGAATCCCGAAAACGGCAAAAAAACCTACGAATCCATCGAAATTCCGAAAAATTTAAACGAAACGGTCATGCAGACGATTGCATCCAAAAATAAGGAGGAACTGAAAATGAAATACGAAAACAACGAAAATAAGAAAGCAACCGAAACAAAGAAATCCTATCGTCCCGTTTGGAGAGGCTGCGTTGCGGCAGCAGCGGCTGTTCTGGTGGCAGGCACCATCGGGCTGAACGCAAGCCCTGCCTTTGCGGAAAACATGAGCAAGGTTCCCGTTGTGGGACAGCTGGCACAGGTATTGACCTTCCGTTCCTACAGCGGCACAGAGGGCGACGTGGAGCTGAATGTAAACGTACCCGTTGTGAAAGGTCCCGACGGAAAGGAGCTGCCTGCAAAGGTAAACGCACGCATCCAGCAGCTGACCGCAGAATATGAAGCACAGGCAAAAAAGGAAATGGCAGAATATAAAGAAGCCTTCTTTGAAACAGGCGGTACAGAAGCAGAATGGGCAGACCGCACGATGGATCTGTACATCGATTATGATGTGAAATACCTCAGTGATGATGTGCTTTCTCTGGGCGTGACAACCGCAAAGGGTTGGGTTTCCGCAGAGGAGGAACACACCTACTACAACATTGATTTGAAGAATGACAAGGAACTGACACTGAAAGACCTGCTGGGCGAGGATTATGCTGCTATCTGCAACAAGAGCATCGTTTCCCAGATTAAGGAACGCATGGCGGCAGATGAAAATGCAATCTTCTTCGGCTATGGCGACAGCACAGATGAAACAGATTCCCTTGGCAAGTTCGAAACCGTTGACGCAGATACCCCCTTCTATCTGAACGCAGAGGGTAAGGTTGTCATCTCCTTCCCCGAATATTCCATCGCACCCGGGTATATGGGCATTCAGGAATTTGTAATTGATTAACACAAAAACAGCAAAAAACAGGCTGTCCCTTTGGGATAGCCTGTTTTTTTGCTTAAGGGTTTGTCAATACCCTGCTTTTATTTCTCCGCAATAAAGAATAATCTCGGCATAATTAAAAACACATTGCCGTCCTGCAGCACAGAATACTCCTGATCAATAATATCCTGCAAATCCTGCAGAAATTCTTCCTGCTCCTTTTCCCGAAGTGCGGCAAGGTATGGTCTGAGACCACTGCCTTTATACCATTCCAGCACCATACTCCTGTCCACAATGTGATAATAATTGCTTTGCCACATCGTTACATGCTTAAATTTCCCGATAAGCGCGTTATAATATCCTTCCTGCTTCATATTATGAAACCCGTTTACCACTTTCAGCTTTGTCCATTTCTGCGCAATCAGCCGATGCAGAATCCTGTAAAACTGTGATTCATCCGTAAGCGGAATCTGTACGGCAAATACACCCTTCTCCTTTAATATCTGATCCACCGCATCAATCAGTTCCTCCTGATTTTCTATCCAATGGATACAGGCATTGGAAAATACCAGGTCGAATTTCCCGTCCAGCTTATCAAAATCAGCCGGTGCATATCCCTTCACAAACCGAAAATCGGGATAGTCCTTTTTCGCCTTCTCCAGCATATTATCATCGGAATCAAAGCCAATTATCGTTGCCCGATTGTATTTTTCAGAAAGATTTTTCGTGCTGTTCCCGGGGCCGCACCCCAAGTCCAGTATTCTGTCAAATGTCCCGTCCAATCGCGCCAGCAGGTCGATACACGGCTGTTTTCTCTCATCTGCAAATTTCAAATATAAATCCGAATCCCAAGCCATTTCTTCACCTCATCCCATTTTGCTTTCCTGCCTGCCCTTATCGGTACAGTTCCGTCCG
>JBNMGO010000283.1:0-2567 GCA_050872285.1 Anaerotignum sp. | reverse complement strand
TTCCTTCTAAATTGCATTTGTGGTATACTTACAAATAAGTATGTAATTATGAAAAAGAGGAGAGGGAGTGCAGTTCATGAAAAACAGAGTGAAGATTTCCATTGACGGAAAAAGCTTTACGCTGGTTGGCGAGGAATCGGAAGAACATATCCGCAGTGTGGCGGCTTATATTGATGAAAAAATGACGGAGGTACGCGAAAAGGCCGTTGCAGTTACATTGGATTCCAGCCTTGCCTATGTGCTGACCTCTGTAAATGTGGCGGATGATTACTTCAAGGAAAAGGCGTATACTGCCGAACTGGAAGGCAGACTCATCGGCATGACGGCGCGTGTGCAGGAACTGGCGCACAAGCTGGAAGAAGCGGAAAAAGCGAGAGATAACGCGGAAAACAAGCGGGATGAATATATTCTGGCGATGGAGGACAGCGGCAGCATGCCGACACACCAGATGCATCATTCCGCAGGGAAAAATAAAAAAGGAAAGAAATAACAGAAGAAAATAACGAAAAGCGGCATATCGGCGGAGAAATTCGCAGGTTTGCGCTTTTCTTTTACAATGGGTTTGAGAGAGAAAGGAGACTATTATGTCTGGAATGAATCGACCGGAGCTGCTTTCTCCTGCGGGCTCTATGGAGAGCCTGAAGGCGGCAGTGAATGGCGGCTGTGACGCGGTCTATCTGGGCGGCAAGCAGTTCAGCGCAAGACAATATGCAGGGAATTTTGATTTGAAGGAATTGGAGGATGCCTGCGATTATTGCCATCTGCGCGGCGTAAAGGTTTATGTAACGGTAAATACGGTTTATAAGGATGAGGAGCTGACGGGGTTTCTGACGTACATCAGAAGCTTGTACGAAATGGGCGTGGATGCGCTGATTATGCAGGATACAGGTGCGGAAAAGCTGGTAAAGGAGCATTTTCCCGATTTTTCCCTGCACGCAAGCACACAGATGACCTGTAATTCTCTGGCGGATGTGAAATACTGGGAGAGTCAGGGGTTTGATAAAATTGTGCTGAGCAGAGAGCTTTCTCTGGAGGAGATTAAGCACATTACGGAAAACACCGAGGCGGAAATCGAAACCTTTGTGCATGGGGCACTTTGTGTTTGCTATTCGGGGCAGTGCATCATGAGCAGTATGCTTGGCGGCAGAAGCGGCAACCGCGGACGATGCGCGCAGACCTGCCGTTTGCCCTATACGCTGTACAAGGGCTATGACAACATTGCGGATGGGTATCTGCTTTCCCCGAAGGATGTGATGACGGTGGAAATTCTGCCGCAGCTGATTGAAGCAGGGATTGCATCGCTGAAAATTGAAGGCAGAATGAAAAGTCCCGAATATGTGGCAGGGGTAACGCGGATTTACCGCAAATATATTGATTTGTATTTTGAAAATCCTGAAGAATACAAGGTGGAGCCTGCGGATATCAAGGCGTTGCAGCAGTTATTCAACCGCGGCGGCTTTACGGAAGGATACTACACCTCCTTTGCCGGACGGGAAATGATGAGCATTGAACGCCCGAAATCGTGGGGATTGAAGGTCGGCATTGTGGACAAGTATCTGCCGAAATATAAAAAAGTAACGATTCGCACGAGAGAACCTTTGGTTCCCGGGGATGGTCTGGAAATCTGGACACAGACGGAACCGCATGTCGGGACGAATGTTTCCAAGCATTCCAAGGCAGGCGAGGTCATCACGATTACCCTTGAGGGGGATATTAACAAAAATGATGTGGTTTACCGTACCTTTGGGAAGGCTTTGCAGGATGAACTGAAAAAGACCTATGAAAAGGATACACGCAAGCTGCCGATTTACGGGATGTTGCGCGTGAAGGAGGGCGAACCGATTTCCTTGCAGCTTTGGGATAACGGCGGCAACAGCGTTTTTGTCAGCGGCAGTATCGTAGAGCCGGCAGGCAGTTCGCCGATGCTCCCGATGAAGCTGCGGGAAAACATCAGCAAGATGGGCGCAACACCCTTTGTGCTGGCGGATTTGCAGACGGACATCGACCAGTATATTTATGTGAACGTAAGCGAAGTGAACCGCGTGCGGCGTGCGGCGTGCGAAGCACTGGAGGCGGCAATTCTGAAAAAATCCAAGCGGAAGGCGAAGGATGACGCGGTGTATGCAAAACCGGAGAAACAGCCGATGCAGCTGCGGAAAAAGCTGACGGCAGTTGTGACGAACATGGGTCAGCTGGATGCGGTTTTGCAGGCGAGAGGAATTTGCAGAGTATACTATGAAACGGCGGACTTAGAGAAGAATCTGGATAAGATTCTGGCGAAATGCCGCAGGGCAGGCGTGACGCTTTATGCGGCTTTGCCGAGAGTGGCGAGAGAATGGAACGCAGAAGAAGAACAGCCGATGATTGACAGACTGCTTGCGAGCGAGATTGACGGTTTTCTGGTGCGTGCCGCAGGGCAGTTTGCACAGGTGCAGCACAGCGGCAAGAAAATTGTCGTGGACTATAATCTGAATGCGATGAACCGCCAGACGGTGGAATACTGGAAGGCACAGGGGGCGGATAATGTCTGTCTTTCTGTAGAGGCGAATTTGCAGGAAATCAACCGC
>JBNMGO010000249.1:0-2979 GCA_050872285.1 Anaerotignum sp. | reverse complement strand
GGCTCTGTCAGCTTCGTTTCCTCCATCGCCATCAGCTTATCCATTTCAATGATGTTATCCTCGCGCCGCAGTCCCTCTCCTGCGCTTTTTCTGCGGCTGCTTTTCCAAAAATACCATGCGCCCAGTCCGAAAAACAAAAGCTGCGCCCATGTCAAAAGATTCCATTCCAAGCTCCCATCTCCTTTTTTCCAATCTTGGAAATAGTATCTCTCAACAGGGCGGAATTATCCGCACAAAAAAACGGCATCACAAAAAAGTGATACCGTTTGTAAAATCAGAATTACAGCACAAGCGCTGTTGCGATGCTGAAATAAACCACCAGCGCGACCGCATCCACAACCGTGGAAATCAGGGGACCCGCCATCATCGCAGGGTCAAGCTTGACTGCCTTTGCCAGAATAGGCAGGATACAGCCCAGTGTTTTTGCCAGAACAACCGCAACGCCCATGCTGATGGAAACCGTCAGGTCAATATTAAACGGGGTCGAATGGTCAAAAAAGGTCATACGAATCATATTGACCGTTGCCAGAATCAGACCGCAGAGGATGCCGACACGCAGCTCCTTAAACACAACCTTAAACGTATCGCGCATCTGGATATCACCCAGAGCCAGACCACGAATAACCATGGCGGATGCCTGCGAACCGGCGTTACCACCCGTACCTGTGATAATCGTCATAAAACTGGAAAGCATGACAACCGAATCCAGAAGGCTTTGATACATCCCGATCACAAAGGCACTGAGCGTACCGGAAATCATCAGCACGCAAAGCCACGGAATACGGTTTTTCACCAGCGCGAACACGCTCATTGTCAGGTATTCATCATCCGAAGGCAGGACAGCATTCATCAGTTCCATATCTTCTGTGGTTTCCTGTTCGATAACATCCACGATATCATCGACTGTGATAATGCCGACCAATCTGCCCTCTGTATCCGTTACGGGCAGTGCCATCCAGTTATATTTCTTGAAGATATTTGCAACCTCTTCCTGGTCATCCAATGTGTGTACGGAAATAACATCATCCTCCATCAGATCCCCGACCAGGCTGTCATCCTCCGCACAAATGATGGTTCTCAGAGGGATAACCCCCAAAAGCTTTCGCTGTGCATCTGTTACATAACAGGTATAGATGGTTTCCTTATCCATCCCAACCCGCTTAATTTCACTCAGTGCTTTCGCAACGGTCATATTGGCGCGCAGGCGCACAAATTCGATTGTCATCAGGCTGCCTGCGGAGTTTTCCGGATAATTCAGAAAGCGGTTGATGAGCTGTCTTGTGCCTGCATCGGTGTTTCGCAGCACCTTTTTGACCAGATTGGCAGGCGCTTCCTCCAGAAAGTCAACCGTATCATCCAGAAACATTTCGTCCACGATATTGCGCACCTCTCGGTCGGTAATAGACTGCACGATATGCTCCTGTGTATCATTATCCATATAAGAGAACACCTCTGCCGCAACGTCCTTCGAGAGCAGACGGAAGATAAAAAGCTGCTTTTCCGCCGTCAACTCCTCGAAATATTCTGCGATATTGGCAGGCTGTTCCTCATTTAATTCCTGCTTTAACTGCAAATACTGTCCGCTGTCCATCAAAGCCGTATAATTATCGAACAGAATCTGCATTTCTTCGTTCATGTCACTCATTTTTTCCACCCCAAATTCAAATAAAAAAGCACCGTATGCTTTTCAAAGTTTTTCCGCATACCGTGCATTCATTCAAAAAAGGGCATAAAAAACCAGAGTCAGCGCCTTACAGCAAAAAAGAACCGCTGACCGAAATGCACGGCTAAAATTTTCTCAGATCGTCGATAGCCCTCAGGCTCTAAAGGAATTGCGTCTTTACTATGACTGCCGTCCATTTCGTTCACCTCCGTTGTGACTGTACAATTTTTCACTCATTACGTTTAGTATATGCCTTCAAAATTTTTGCGTCAACACCCTTTCCGAAAATTTATCAAAAGTTTTTGAATTGTGTTGGATGAAATTGATTTTTTTGTTATACTATGGTTGAAAAAAATCGAATTTTGCAAGAAATACAGGAAAAAAGCAAGAAAAAAGCATAGGAGGAATTTTTTATGGCCTGGAAGGATACAGTTAAGGAATTTAAGGAATTTGCCATGAAGGGCAATGTAGTGGATATGGCAGTCGGCGTTATCATCGGCGGCGCATTCGGCAAAATCGTTACATCCTTTGTGAACGATTTAATCATGCCCGTCATCGGGAAGCTGACAGGCGGCGCGGATTTCAGCCAGCTTTATCTTCCTTTGGACGGCAATCATTATGCAACCCTTGCAGATGCACAGGCGGCAACCGCAACCATCGCATACGGCTCCTTTATCACACAGGTGCTTGATTTTCTGATTGTGGCAATCGTAATCTTCGCGGCACTGAAGGTGCTGGTAAAGCTGAAACGCCCTGCCGCTCCTGTGGAAGAAGCACCCACAACGAAGGTTTGTCCCTTCTGTAAACCCGAAATTGCGATTGATGCAACCAGATGTCCCCACTGCACCTCTCAGCTGGAGGGTTGATTCCAAAAAAACAAAAGCGAAGTCCTCATTTTCAAAAGGATTTCGCTTTTTTATTTTATCAGTTTTTACGTTTCAGCCTTCCTGCGCCGCAAAGACCTTTTCCATCTCTGCCAGAAGCTGTTCAGGGGCTATCTCCGTTCCCGTATAGTCCAGATCCATCAGCCTTTCGCCATCTCTGCAAAGTACATGATAGCCAATGGATTCGCTCCACTCGGTACGGCAGACATGCACCTCGGCAAACGCAGGATATGCCACGGAAACTTCCGCAGCGACAGGGAAATGATATCCTTTTTCCTGCCATCTTTCTTCGTTTAGCTTTTCATTCTCGAGATTCTTATCATATTGTTTCTCCGCATCCCGTTCCATGCGGAAGCAGGTATAGCGTGTATTCAGATGCCATTCCGTTCCTTCTGCATTCTGCATATACTGCTTGGTTTCCAAATCCCGTTT
>JBNMGO010000380.1:0-1857 GCA_050872285.1 Anaerotignum sp. | reverse complement strand
GAGGCTCTGGAGAAGGCGAAAAAGCACAGCCCCGACCTGAGATCTATTCAGAATACTCTGGATTATCTGGATGATACCATGGATGATATTGACCGTCAGGCAGGCGGCTCTGTGACTGTGCCAAATGTGGATTATAAGAAATGGGTGGATGACGGCTGGCAGAAGGTTGTTTCCGCCGTTTACCAGGTAGAGCAGGGGCAGAAGCAGGCGAGAGTCGGTGAAAAGCTGCAGAACCTCGGTCTGGAGGTTTCCGTAAAATCCTATTTTACATCCATTAAGAGCAGTGAGGACAGCCTTGCTCTGGCAAAGAAAAATGCCGAAATCCAGAAAAAGCTGTATGAACAGGGCAAGGAAAAGAACCGCCTGGGTCTTCTGAGCAAATATAACCTTGACCAGCTGGAGATTGCCGCAAAGCAGGCGCAGGATAATGTGGCACTGCTTGAGGCAAGCATGGAACAGCTTTATATCAAGCTGAATGACCTGATGGGCGAAAGTGCGGATGCCCGTTTTGAATATGTGTATGATGTCAGCTTTACGCCATATAAAATGACGCAGGACATGGAGCAGTACATCAACAGCTCTGTAAAAAACGATTTGGGCATTGAGCTGAAGGAACTGGCAGTGGAATCCGCGAAGTTCTCCAAGAACTATGTCGGCTATACCAATACCCGTGCCGATTCCACAAAGCAGGAATATGATTACGATACCGCAAAGCGTGAACTGAAAACAGCGAAAGAGGATAAGGCAACTGCAATCCGCAATGCGTACTTACAGATTCAGCAGATGGAAACACAGATTGCCTCTGCACAGTCCGCGCTGACAAAGGCACAGGCGGATTACCGCGCATCGCAGATTAATCTGCAGGCAGGCAATGTGACAAAAACAACCGTAGAGCAGGCAGAATTGGGCGTTGTTTCCGCACAGAACAGCCTGAATCAGCTGGTTTATAATTACGATATGCTGGTATATCAGTTTGAACACCCCAGTCTTCTGGGCAACACTGCACAGGCGCAGTAAAACAGAATTTCGGGAAGTCTTGAACAGAAATGTTCGGGGCTTCTTTTTTTGCATAGATTTCCTTTTTTTTCGCAAACTAGGGAAAATGGTTGGGCGGTGAAAAAGGATGCAGATAGAGAAAAATTTGCAGAAAAACAAACAGGCGATGCAGGAAGCCTTTCGCGACTGCGGCGATATCATCATGCGCGAGTTTCGGATTCGCGGCGGCGAGGGCACGCTTTTTCTGGCATATACGGATAACATTGTGGATGGGGATGCCATTCAGGATTTTATCATGACAAACGTGATGGCGCGCTGCGAGATGCAGGGGACGGAGGGGCTTTTGCAGAGCCTGATGGAAGAGGTTATTGCCATCGGGGAGCTGACGAAAATCACTACGATGGAGGAGGTTTACGATGCCGTTCTTCTGGGGGATACGGTGCTTCTGATGGATGGGGATGATTTTGCTTTGCAGGCATCCACGAAGCATTTCCCCACGCGCGGCGTGAATCAGGCAGAGACAGAGGTGGTCGTGCAGGGGCCGAAGGATGCCTTTACGGAGCTGATGTCCGTCAATGTGGTGCTGACGAGAAGGCGAATTCGGGATACGCGGCTGAAGGTGAAGCGGAAGAAAGTCGGCACGCGGAGCAAAACAGATGTGGCACTGCTGTATATGGAGGATTTGGTGCGTCCCGAACTGCTGCAAAAAATAGAACAGCAGGTGGACAATCTGGATTTAGACCATCTGCCCGACAGCGGCTATGCGGAGCAGCTGTTGGAGAAGCGGCAGTATTCGCCCTTTCCGCAGCTGCAAATGACGGAACGCCCCGATAAGACCTCATCCGCGCTTCTGGAGGGGCG
>JBNMGO010000336.1:0-2105 GCA_050872285.1 Anaerotignum sp. | reverse complement strand
GAAAGTTACGGCTACTGCGTCAGTTCCCCTTGACAGCCTAAGTCAAAGGATGCCCGCGGGAAACTTCCTTGTATCCGCGGTCTTTCAGCTATTTCATTTTCTTCATGCTTTCTTATTGGGACACACCTAAACGGGTCCCGAGTTTTTGTTACTTTTTAGCATAAAAAGTAAGGAAGAAATACTTTGTTTTGCCGTAAGAGTTCTAAACTGGCGAACTACTTATCTTCACCGAACACCATTTTTTCATCCTCTCAAATATTCTGCTTCAAGCAAGTCTTAATGTCATCCTCCGCATTACTGATGAGCCGCAAATCAAACGTATCCACCAGATATTGCAGCACATTCGGGCTCAGGAATGCAGGCAGTGTCGGCCCCAGATAAATCCCCTTTACGCCAAGGCTCAGCAATGCCAGCAGAACCGCCACCGCCTTCTGTTCATACCACGAAAGAATCATGGACAGCGGCAGACCATTCACATCCGTCCCAAAGGCATCCGCCAATGCCGTTGCAATCCGCACCGCAGAATACGCATCGTTGCACTGCCCCACATCCAGCAATCGCGGCAGTCCTGCCACCTCGCCGAAATCCAGCTTATTAAAGCGGTATTTCCCACATGCCAGTGTCAGAATCAGGCAGTCCTGCGGCACCTTCTGGGCAAACTCCGTAAAATAATTCCGCCCGGGTCTTGCGCCGTCACAGCCACCAATCAGGAAGAAATGTCTGATTTTGCCGCTCTTGACGGCTTCCACAATCTGTCCTGCATAGCTCAATGCCGCATGATGCCCGAACCCGACCAGAATTTCGTGTTCCTCCTCGTCCTCGGGATAGCCGCCCAACTCCAACGCCTGTGCGATGATTTCACTGAAATCCTTCTCGCCGTTTTCCTTCTTCCCGATATATTTCACGCCTTCCCAGCCGACTACGTTTGTGCTGTAAATGCGGTCTTTGTAGCTTTCTCTCGGGCGCATCAGGCAGTTCGTTGTCATCAAGATACACCCGGGCAGATTGTCAAACTGCTTTTGCTGATCCTGCCATGCGCCGCCGAAATTCCCGACCAGATGCGGGTACTTTTTCAAGCCCTCGTAGCCATGACAGGGCAGCATTTCCCCATGTGTGTAGATATTGATGCCCTTGTCCTTCGTCTGCTCCAGAAGCATTTCCAAATCTTTCAAATCATGCCCCGAAACCACGATAAACGGGCCTTTCTTCATGTGGACATTGACCGTATGCGGCGAAGGATTGCCATAAACCTCCGTATTCGCCTCGTCCAGCTTCTGCATCACCTCTATTGCCATTTCCCCCGTCCGCATCGTCAGGCGAATCAGTTCTTCCACAGTCAGATTATCATCCGTAATCGCTTCCAAAGCTTCGATATAAAAATTGTCCACCGCGTCACTGTAATACCCCAACTCTCTCGCCTGATGTCCGTAGGCACTGATGCCCTTCAAGCCGTACAGCACCGTCTGCCGCAGGGAACGGATGTCGGGGTCTAAATCCTCATACATAATGCCTGCCATCGGTGCATCCTTTAACATCTCCGTTTTCGTTTCGGGAAGGGTATAGGTCACATGTGCCGTGTGGTTCTGAATCCCTCCCGTCATGCTTTTCAGGTTATCCTTGATTTCCTGCGATTTTTTCAGCAGTGCAACGTGTACCTCCGCATCAAAATTGACATTCGTCAGCGTGGTAAACAGCACATTTTCGATAAAGCTGATGACGCTCTTGTCAATCTGCTGTCCCTGCTCCAGCAGAACCTTTCCGTAACAGCTGATGCCCTTCACCTGGAAAATCAGCAAATCCTGCAAATTCGCGATTTCCGCCGTTTTGCCGCAAACGCCCAGTTTTGTACAGCCCTTTCCGTTCGCCGTCTGCTCGCATTGGTAGCAAAACATTTCATAGCCTAAATCCATATTGTTTCCCATGTATCAACCATCCCTTCTTCTTAAGTTATGGTTTAGTATCACCCAAGAAATGGAGAGTATGCACAGCAAAAAAGGCATCTGTCTTTGAACTGAACCATTTTGTGCGGACAGCACAAAAAAGACTTTTGTAGAATTAAATTAGCTATTTAGAAACTGGCATCGTAATTCCATCGGTGTCAGTTT
>JBNMGO010000331.1:0-2154 GCA_050872285.1 Anaerotignum sp. | reverse complement strand
CTATTTCATTTTCTTCATGTTTTCTTATTGGGACACACCTAACGGAAGGAGTTTTTTTTCATGCATCTGATAGAAATCCATAACGGCATCCCCACCGCGCAAGCCCTGCGCGAAAGCACGCGTATCCTGCGCCATGGCGGAAAAAACGGCAATCAGCAGTATATCGACCGCGGCCTCGGCAAGGCAAAAAATGTCGATTATGAGCCGCTCCATTATCGGGATGTATAATCAAAACCACCGGCTAAGCCGGTGGTTTTGATTACATCATTTTGCTCATTTCCTTTTTCAGCCGCCGCATCATCTTCTTTTCCAGTCTGGAAATATAGGACTGCGAAATCCCCAGAGTATCCGCCAACTCCTTTTGCGTTTTTTCCTCTGTCTCGGGCAGGATACCAAACCGCATCTCCACAATCCGCCGTTCCCGTCCGCTCAGCTTCTGCATGGCATCCTGCAAAAGCTCTCGGTCGACCTTATTCTCAATATCCTTCGTGATGATATCATTCTCCGTCCCCAGAATATCGGAAAGCAGCAGCTCATTCCCTTCCCAGTCCACATTCAGCGGCTCATCAATGGAAACCTCTGTTTTCGTCTTGCTGTTTCGTCTCAGATACATCAGAATCTCGTTTTCAATGCAGCGCGAAGCGTAGGTCGCCAGCTTGATTTTCTTATCCACCTTAAACGTGTTGATTGCCTTAATCAGTCCAATCGTGCCGATGGAAATTAAATCCTCCACATTGATGCCCGTATTCTCAAATTTCCTTGCGATATAAACCACCAACCGCAAATTTCGCTCAATCAGAACGGATTTCACGGTCACATCCTCCGCACCGCCCAGCTGTTCCAGAAGGACGGCTTCCTCCTCCGGCTTGAGCGGCGGCGGAAACACATCGCTCCCCCCGATATAGAACACGCCGCCTTTCCTTTTACCTGTCATCCAGCGGTTCAGATGATATTTTGCAAGAAAAAACAAATATTTCCATTCCTTCATTCTGAATCCTCCTTCCATAAAGAGGGCGGCACAATGCCCTCATAGCTGCCCGTAAACGCTTCTTCGGCAATGCCGATAAAAATATCCCGATGGCGGATGCTCCTTTCCCCGAAAAACAGAATCAGCTCCTCCGCCCGTATGCCCCAAAGCCTGCCGTCCGGGTTGCCCAGACTGCTGAACGCAAGCCATTCCAGACCTTCTCTCTCGCCCGAAAGCAGCCGCACGCTTTCCTCCGCGGTAAAAAGCGGTAAAACCGCCTGCATCTCCAGAATCGCAACCCCTCTGCCGTCCGCCTGTCTCAGTCCGTTTCCCGTATCAATCAACACGCGCGCCTCGGCACATCTGCCGCGCCAAAAAACAGCCGCCGTACAGAATTCCCGTCTGCGCTGAATATGCGTTTCCATCCATCCTGCGCCTAATTTCAGCAATACATACGCCAACGGCACCGCCCAGGGCAGCAGCCACCATGGGTAAATCCGCTCGACTACGATTCCCTGCCCGAACAGCCGCTGTGCCTGTGTAAAGGTAAACAAAAGCTGCGCGCCGCCCCCAAGCAGAAACGAGGAAACCAGTGTTGTCCCCAGCAGCCGCAGAAACAGCTTTCCGCTTTTCGGCGTATAGGCAATGAAAATCCCCCCTGCCAAAAGCAGAAACGAAAACAGCACACCACCGCTGCGCCGCAAAAAGAAAAGCCACGCGCAGTCGCACAACGCTGCAAAAAGACCGCCCAAAATAAACCGCCTTCGCTTTCTCCGCAAGCCAAGAATCCGCCCTGCCATCCAGAGCAGAAAGGCATCCATCCCCCATGTCACCGGAAAAATGACATCTATGTAAATCGTCGGTTCCATTCCTTCCCTCCTGCCTATGATTATAAAACGAAGGGGACGCGAAACCTGTCGTTTTTCCTGCAATGAAGCGGAAAATTCTCGACAAAAAAAGGACACATATCAAAATATGTATCCTTCTTATCTCATTTTTCCTTTTTTGCTACGAGTACGAACCGCCCTTCCTTCGTATGGCTGCTGCAGGTGGAAAGCGTCAGCAGTTCATCCCCATATTCTGCCGAAACGCCTGTGTCATAAAGTGCCGCCGCCTTTGCCTGTGTAACATATTCCGCAAAGGTATCGGGGTCGGTCAGGTCGGTGTATTGATAATAACGGAACACG
>JBNMGO010000301.1:0-2366 GCA_050872285.1 Anaerotignum sp. | reverse complement strand
TTTGAGTGCTAATTTACAATACATATATTAACACCATATCCAGTTATATTCAAGTCCCTTTTTGAAAATTCACAAATTGTTTAAAAAGTTCCTGCATTTAAAAAAGTGCATAAAGGGGGAAGCTTTTTCGAGCGTGATAATAAGATTTTCCGGATATAGAAAAAGGAGACTGTACCCCATGAAGTACAGTCCCTGTCCACTCTCGCTTTTTTTGCTGTCCTTTTGGTGTCCAATGTGTCCAATCTGTCCACACCTTTCCACTCTTATTTCTGTTCCTTTCCATCCAGATATGCCGCCGCACTCAATGCCGCAACCAGTCCTTCGCCGACCGCCTTCGCAATCTGATACGGCGCACCGGTGCAGTCCCCTGCCGCAAAAACACCGGGGAGATTCGTTTTCATCGCGCGGTCAACCACGATATTCTTGCCATCCGTCTCCAGCCCAAACAGCAGACTTTCGGGGGCTGTGCTGTTTTTCGCAAAGAAAATCCCGTCGCAGGGAATCGTTTCTTCCCCCACTTCCAGCGCAGAAACCCTGCCGTTCTCGCCCAGAACTGCCGTCGGTGTTCCTTCCTTTAAATGGATGTTCTCCTTTAAATACATCACAGGCTGATACATAGGAATGTAAATCACGCTCGCGCAGACATCCGCAAGGAAGTTCGCCTCCGCTTCACCTTCCGCATTTTCGCCCACAACCACAACGTTTTTGCCGCGGTAAAGCATCCCATCGCAGGTCGCACAATAGCTGACGCCCTTGCCGAGATACGCCGTTTCGCCTGAAATGCCGCGGCTTTTATTGATGCCCATTGCCAGAATCAGCGTTTTTGCCTGCACAAAATTGTTATCCGCATTAATCACAAAATAGTCCCCCATAGGCATAATCTGCTTGATGCGCGATTCCACAAACTCCACACCCTGCTTTCTGGCATGAGTATAAAACTGATTCAGCAGCTCCTCGCCGCTCAAATCGGGCAGACCAAGGTAGTTATCCACCTTTTCTGCCGCGAACAGCAGAGAGCTGTCCAGACTTCTGCCGAAGATACAAACACTTTTATTCCGCTGTCTTGCGCTGACCGCCGCCGATAACGCCGCAGGGCCACCGCCGATAATTCCAATATCATACATAGGAAAGCCTCCTTCCGCTTGACCTATTACAGTATCGTCTAAAATCAAAATAAAAAAACCACGAGAGGAAAAAATATCTTCTCGTGGTTTATTTTATCATATTATCGCAGAAAAATCTGTTGCATCTGCCACTTTTCGGAAATTATTTTTCTTTTTCAGCGGCTCTTGCTTCGATAATTCTCTTCTGCACATCCATGGGAGCTTCTTCATATCTTTCAAAATGATGTCTGTATTCACCGCGGCTCTGTGTCATGGAGCGCAGGTCAGTTGCGTATTTGTGCATTTCCGCAGTGGGAACCTCTGCAACGATGCACTTCTTCATGCCGACTGCATCCATGCTCAGGATACGCCCACGGCGTTTTGTGATATCGCCCATGATATCGCCCATGTATTTATCGGGGATAAGAACCTCAACATGTTCAATGGGTTCCAGAATGACGGGTTTCGCCTGCGGGATACCTTCCTTGAATGCAACGGAGGTTGCCATCTTGAACGCCATTTCGGAGGAGTCAACGGGATGGTAGGAACCATCTGTCAGAGTTGCCTTCAGACCAACAACGGGATAGCCTGCCAGCACGCCGCTCTGTACACATTCCTGCAAGCCTTTTTCAACTGCGGGGAAATACTGTTTGGGAACGGAACCGCCGAAGATTTTTTCTTCAAAAACAACGGGTGTTGTGGTATCGTAGCTAGGTTCAAATTCCATCACAACATCACCGAACTGACCATGACCGCCGGACTGTTTTTTGTAACGACCGCGAACGGTTGCTTTCGCCTTGATGGTTTCTCTGTAAGGGATGATGGGATCTGTCAGGTCAACCTCAATCTTATATTTTGCTTTCAGCTTCTGCACCATAACATCCAGCTGCTGTTCGCCAACGCCGTAAACCAGTGTCTGTTTGGTTTCGGGATTTACTTCCATCTTAATGGTAGGGTCTTCTTCCTTAATCTTTGTCAGCGCTGCGGAAAGCTTATCTTCATCGCCCTTGCCCTTCGGTTTGATTGCCATGCAAAGCACGGAGCCGGGCAGGTTAATCTTGGGAATGATGATATTTGCATCCTTCAGAGACAGCGTATCCTGTGTGGAGGTATTGGAAAGCTTTGCCAATGCGCCGATATCACCGGAGTGCAGCTCATCAACTTTAATCTGTTCCTTACCACGAACCACAAAGATACGGCTTACCTTTTCGACGGTATCCTTTTCTTCGTTATAAATGCTCATTGTGGTATCCAGCTTACCTG
>JBNMGO010000333.1:0-2123 GCA_050872285.1 Anaerotignum sp. | reverse complement strand
CAGCTTATAGCTTGCGGCAATCAGACGATCCAGACCACTGGTTTCCACGCCCAGCTCTGCCAGAAATTCTTTTTTATCTTCTTCATCCAAATCGGAGATTTCTTCCTCGATTTTTGCACACAGCACAAATACTTCGTTATGCTCTGCGGCGGCATATTCTCTGACTTTGCCGACAAATTCATTGGATGCGCCGTCATCCGCTAAGTCATCCTCTGTGACGTTTGCGGCATAAAGCACGGGCTTTGCGGTCAAAAGGGTCAATGTCTGGACGAATTCATAATCCTCGGGGGCATCGAATTCCACGCTTCCTGCGGATTTGCCTGCTTCCAGTGCCTCTTTCAGCTTTAAGAGGATATCCAGCTCTCTTTGCAGGGATTTATCCTGCTTTGCCAGCTTGACGGTTTTGGAAATGCGGCGTTCCAGAATTTCAATATCGGAGAAAATCAGTTCCAGATTGATGGTTTCGATATCACGGATGGGGTCGATGGAGCCGTCCACATGGACAACGTTTGTGTCCTCAAAACAGCGGACAACATGACAGATGGCGTCTACCTCACGGATATGGCTGAGGAATTTATTGCCCAGACCCTCGCCCTTGGATGCGCCGCGCACCAGACCTGCGATATCGACAAATTCGATGACCGCGGGGGTTGTTTTTGCGGAATTATACATTTCCGTCAGCTTTGCGAGACGTTCATCGGGAACGGGAACCACGCCCACGTTGGGGTCGATGGTGCAGAAGGGGTAGTTGGCTGCTTCTGCCTTGCCCAGTGTCATAGAATTAAATAAGGTGCTTTTGCCCACGTTGGGCAGACCTACGATACCTAATTTCATTTTACGATTTACCTGTCCGAAAACCCTTGGTTGATTGCAGTTTTCGCCTTTCATTAAATTTCCTGTACACTATTTTTTCGGTAAATATTATAGCATAAGAAGGTTGTGTTTTCAATCGCAAGAGGAATATTTTGCGGCGGAGGGCATGTTTTACCAACGGGAGACGAATTCCAGTGTTTTGATGAGGGCGTGCCTGCGCGCCTTTCGGCTCTTTGCTTTATTTTTGCCGCGGTCTCCCTTGAAGAACTTTGCCGTCCGCAATTTCAGAGGGACAAAAAGATGGCTGCCGTAAGCATAGCTTAAATGCTGACAGGGATAAGGGAAACGGCAGGTCTGCAGGCGTTTTTGTATCTGCTTTGCCGCAGGGACGGAGGGCCACATAGTATCCATTTTCGAGGAAATAAGCAGGATGGGGCCTGCGATTTTTTCGACGGGAATGACGGCATCAGGGGCAGGGTGCGCGACCATGGGGAGGTAAAGATCATACATGGTCAGTTCGCGCAGGCGCAGGCTTTGGAAGAGCACATGCGCGAGGGGGAATTTTTCCGAGGGAAAGGGGGTATAGGGAAGTGGTTTCCCATGAAAGCTCCAGCTGCTTTTGGGCAGGAAGGAGATGCCCTTTTCCCTGGCGAAGCCCTGACAGACGGTATTCATGGGGTCGACTGCAATGACCGCATTGACAAGCTCAGGCAGAAGGCTCCCTGCCGTCAGCGCAAGCTCCGCGCCCTTTGAGATGCCCCAGAGCCCGACCTTTTCATAACCCATGGCATGCAGACGCTTTGCCGCAGCTTCGATAAAATCAATCGGGACAAGAGAGAACTGCGCGGGCAGGTCTTCTTCCATGACGTAGGCAAGGGCGAGGGCAGTCAGCCCATGGGAGCGAAAGACATCTGCAAGCATACGGGACAGCTTGATGCCGCCGTCACTGCCGCTGAAGCAGATAAGCGCCTTCTTCGGGTAGGTATCCTCTGTGGGGAGAAAAAGTTCGCCGAAAAAACCGTCCGTTCTGACATGAAAGGTCTGATTCTGAGGCATAGGCGTTCCTTCCTTTCTTAATTGTCTGTAGGTTTCTTTTTATCTTTCTTGTTTTTTCTGCGATTTCTGCATTTTTTGCCCAGAAAGGCAAAGGCGGACAGAAGGAGAAACAGCAGTCCTGCAAATGCACCATAGTTTCTCAAATTGTTGTTTGTGATGTAAACGCCGTCTGCCGGAGTTTCGCGGACGGCTTTCAGCGGAATACGTTTATGGGTTCTTTTTTCCTGCATAAGAAAGACCTCCTTCATCAATAT
>JBNMGO010000362.1:0-1935 GCA_050872285.1 Anaerotignum sp. | reverse complement strand
GATTCGTAATCAATAGGTCGCGGGTTCGAGTCCCGCTATCAGCTTCACGCACCCGAATCACTTCGGGTGTTTTTTATTTCCGAAATACCGCACAAAAAAACGAACCGATTTCCAGAAGGATTTCGATTCGTTTTTGTTTTTTATGTTGTTTTTTATGTTCTTTTTTCAATTACATCTTTTCGGGTTCGGGATAGTCCACACCGAAGGTATCTACGGTTACTTTTACCATAACCTGATCCTCCAGAGGTCTGTCCTGTCTGTTCGTTTTTGTTTCGGCAATGCGGTTTACCACATCCATGCCTTCGATGACCTTACCGAATGCGGCATACTGCCCATCCAGATGAGGGGAATTTTCGTGCATGATGAAGAACTGAGAGCCTGCGCTGTGGGGGTGCATTGCTCTCGCCATGGAAAGCACGCCGGGGGTATGCTTCAGGTCATTTTTGAAGCCTGCCATGCTGAATTCGCCTGCAATGTGATAACCAGGGCCGCCCATGCCTGTCCCTTCGGGGCAGCCGCCCTGAATCATAAAGCCGCGGATGACTCTATGGAAGATTTTGCCGTCATAAAAGCCTTTTTTCACCAGAGAGATGAAGTTATTGACTGTATTGGGTGCAATTTCGGGATACAGCTCAGCCTTGATGATGCCGCCATCCTTCATTTCAAATGTTACGATAGGATTCATACTATTTCTTCCTTTCTGAATTTAAGTTATCCTTTATTTTAACAAAAAAGCCGCCGCCGTACAAGTCCCCCTGCGGTTATTTCCGCCGCAGCGTCACCTCAATCAGTTCAGGGCGGTTGGAAATACGGAAGGGAAAGCTGCTGTTGCCTAAGCCACGGCTGACAATCATCACCGTACCGTCCTTTTCATGCATCCCCTCGGTATATTTCGGGAAAAAGCCCTGATGCGGCGCAAAAATCCCCTGTCTGAGGAAAGGAATCACAATTTGTCCGCCGTGTGCATGTCCCGTAAAGACTAAGTCCAGCCCTTCATGCACATAGGTTTCAAATAATTCCGGGCGGTGAGAAAGAAGAATATTAAAGCTGTCCTCCTGCCCTGCCATCAGGCTGTGCAGAAGCAGATCATAATGTCGGTTTGCCTTTTTATCCGCCAGACCAAGCAGAGTAATCGTATCCCCGTTTCGTTCAATAACGGATTTGCCGTTATTCAGCACCGTAACCCCTGCTTCGACCAACGCTTCCTCCAGAATTTCCCATTCGCCGCTCTGATGCTCATGGTTGCCGCTGACGAAATACACAGGCGCATAGCTCACCAGTGTATGAATGAATTCCATTGCACCGTCCACATCTGTCCGGTTCTCGTGCCTGTCCACCAAGTCCCCCGTAATCACAATGATATCCGGGCAGCTTTGCTCAATTTTACGCAGGAGCGGTTCCTGTTTTTTTCCAAATACCTTATTCTGCAAATCCGCAATCTGCAAAATTTTATAGCCATCAAAGCCAGTGGGAATTTCGCCCCGATATGTCATTTTTGTCAGCATCAGTCCATTGTTCTGCCAATAGAGAAATGCCCCAAAAAGAAGTCCTCCACAAATACAGCCAAGGGTTCTTTTTTTCATCATACTGCTTCACCCTTTCGTTTTTCTTTTCATTATAAAGGCAACAGCGGCGGCTTTCAAGAAATACTCCAACGAAAATTCTGCTTTCTTCGTTGAAAAATGACAAAAAAGGTGGTATGCTTTCAGAAAGTATGTTCGTGTTTTGAGAAAGGAGCGTTCCCATGTCCAGAATTATTTTCCATATTGATGTTAACAGCGCCTATCTTAGCTGGACTGCCGTTTCCCTTCTGGAAAAAGGCGAACCGACCGATTTGCGCACCATTCCCTCCATCATTGGCGGAAGTATGGAGGACCGCCATGGCATCGTTCTTGCAAAATCCACCCCTGCGAAGAAATACGGCATTGTAACAGG
>JBNMGO010000378.1:0-1868 GCA_050872285.1 Anaerotignum sp. | reverse complement strand
GAACGGCGTGACCCCCGAATTGAGAGATACGGTTTACAATGCACTGGAGGCAAGAGAACTGGTAAAAATCAGTGTTTTGGATAATAATATGCTGGGCGCAAGAGAAGCGGCAGAAATGCTGGCAAGCAGAACGGGCGCAGAGGTGGTACAGGTTATCGGGAACAAATTCGTGCTGTACCGTGCGGCGAAAAAGCCTGTGATTGAACTGCCTCAGGCGAAGAAATAAGAACCCGAAACCGACAGCGGGGAAAGAAGGAACAGAAATGAGAAATGAAATTGCAAACTTCAGGGATTGCAAAAGTATCGCCATTATGGGCGGCACCTTTGACCCGATTCACCATGGACATCTGGTGACGGCGGAGGCGGTGCGCTATCGTTTTAAGGTGGACAAGGTGGTCTTTATGCCGGCAGGGCAGCCTGCACATAAAACGAATAAAAAGGTGACACATAACGAGCACCGCTATCTGATGACGGTTCTGGCGACAATGCGAAACGAAAACTTTGAGGTTTCCCGTATCGAGATTGACCGCCCGGGCGTAACCTATACGATTGATACGATTGAAGAACTGAAAAAAATGTGCAGACCGGATGTGCGTCTGTATTTTATCACCGGCGCGGATGCCATCCATCAGATTATGACATGGAAGGAATCGGAACGCCTGCTTGGCATGTGCGACTTTGTGGCGGTGACAAGACCCGGCTATGATAAATCGAAATTATTCCAGGATATCGGTGAAATCAGAGAGAAGTTTTCCAGTCGGGTGCATTATATGGAAGTGCCGGCGCTGGCGATTTCCTCTTCCGATATTCGGGAGAGAGCCAAACGCGGCGAACCGATTAAATATCTTCTGCCGCAGGAGGTAGAGGATTATATTCATAAATTTGGATTGTATCAGGATGATGCGGAGGATGAGGTGAAATTTATGCTGCCTGTGGAAACAATGCAGGAAAAATTGCAGTCTGCGCTTTCCGTCAAACGCTATATTCATACGATGGGCGTGGCGGAAGAAGCAGTTAAGCTGGCGGAAATTTACGGTACGCCGCAGGATCAGCAGAAGGCGCGCGTGGCAGGGCTTCTGCACGATTGTGCGAAGGACTACCCCGAAAATATGCGGCTGCGGTTCTGCAAGGAATATAAGGTAAAAACGGATGAAATCATGGAAAAACAGACCGATTTGATTCATCCCTTCTTGGGCGCGGAGGTCGCAAGGAGAGAATATCAGGTAACGGATGAGGATATTCTCAATGCTATCCGCTACCATACAACAGGGCGCGCAGGGATGTCCCTGTTGGAAAAAATCATTTTCATTGCGGATTATATCGAACCGAACAGAGAAAAATTTGACGGTCTGGAAGAAGCCAGACGTCTGGCATATCTGGACTTGGATATGGCGATGAAGTATATTCTGGAAAATACCATTGCTTTCGTGAAGGAGCGCGGCAGACTGCTGCACCCCCTGTCTCTGGAGGCATTGGAATACTATAAGCATTGTGTGGAAAAGGAGGAAACGGAATGAACGCATTAGAAGCGGCAAAGGTTGCCGAAGCAGCACTGGAGGACAAGCTGGGCGAGGATATCAAGGTGCTTGACCTGAGAGGACTTTCCAATATTGCGGACTGCTTTGTGATTGCAAGCGGCAAAAATGTGAACCAGCTGCGCGCAATGGCGGATGAGGTGGAACAGAAGCTGTTTCAGCAGGGCGTAAAGCTACACCACAGCGAGGGCTACAGCGGCGGCACATGGATTTTGCTTGATTTCGGCAATCTTCTGGTGCATCTGTTTAACAGAGAGGAACGGGATTTTTACGGGCTCGACCATGTACGGGGAGACGCAAAGGCACTCTGATTCCTTGTAATAAGCACCACTT
>JBNMGO010000198.1:0-3548 GCA_050872285.1 Anaerotignum sp. | reverse complement strand
GATTTCGGCAATCTTCTGGTGCATCTGTTTAACAGAGAGGAACGGGATTTTTACGGGCTCGACCATGTATGGGGAGACGCAAAGGCACTCTGATTCCTTGTAATAAGCACCACTTATAACGAAAATAGAATTTTTAAATAGTCTGATTTTTACAGAGAAAAGCCTCCGTTTGGGGGCTTTTTTGGTTAAAACTGCCGTTTTTGCAAAACGGATGTATCAAAAATTTTTCTCAGAAAAGCGTTCAGGTGATGGATTTGACAAGATTTTTAGAAGCGAAAAAAAATGCTTGAATATGGCGAAAATTTGCAGTACAGTAAATTTGTCAGGAGAAATAAATCTCTTTAGAATCGTGTTGTTAAAAGTTAGAAAGGACGGAAACAATAATGGAAAAGATTTATCAGGGCAAGACAAAAGACGTTTATAAACTGGAAAACGGCAATGTGCTGCTGAAGTTCAAGGACGACTGCACAGGCAAAGACGGCGTATTCGATCCCGGCGAAAACTCTGTTGGCCTGCAGATTGAAGGCATTGGTAAAGCAAACCTGGAAACATCCATCAAATTCTTCGAAATTTTGAAGGAAGCAGGCGTAAAGACACATTATGTTTCCGCTGATCTGGATAACGTAACAATGGAAGTTCTGCCTGCAACCGTATTCGGTCATGGTCTGGAAGTTATTTGCAGACTGAAAGCAACAGGCAGCTTCATCCGTCGTTACGGCGAATATATCGAAGACGGTACACCCATCGAAGGCGGCTATGTAGAAACAACCTTCAAGAATGACGCTCTGGGTGATCCTCTGGTAACAAAGGACGGTCTGGTTGTTCTGGGTATCATGACAGCTGAAATGTATGACAGCATGAAGGAACAGACACTGCAGATTACAAAGATTGTTGCTGCGGAACTGGCTAAGCTGGGTCTGGATCTGTATGATATCAAGTTTGAATTCGGTTACAATAAGGATGAAGTTATCCTGATTGACGAAATCGCATCCGGCAACATGCGTGTATACAAAGACGGCAAATATGTGGATCCCGTTACACTGACAAAGATCATCAACGGCTAATTTTTAAGTTGAAAACAGGCGGTACTTTTAAGCGGAGCTTACTGAAGTACCGTCTTTTTTTGTACAAAAAAATCCTCTCCGTACATGTGTGCAGAGAGGATTTATGTTTATTGCTTTTTATATTTTGTATCAATTTTGGAGATGGAAAATACGCAAAGCAGCAGTACGAGCAGCCATCCGTACAGAATGGGGCGGCTGCCGGGGAAGGGGATATCCAGACATGCCTTGCCGACGAATAGAACGCCGAGCAGAAGGTTCATTCTGCCAATCTCCTTCAGATAAGCAGGGATGTCCTTTTCCTCAATATTTTCCAGAACACGCTTGGTATAAAAAATCGTTTGACCATAGAGGGCAAAAACGCCTCGGGCAAAGAAATAAATACCTGCGAGAAACAGCAGAGTCACAGCGTTTCCTCCTCCTTTCGGGCAGTGTAAATTCTTGCAACACAGCCTGTTTCATGGTAAACTTATAAGATATGTGGCAGAAATCAGTAAGAGCGTTTGTTGGCTCTCTTATTCAGGCTGGTCTGGCGGTCATTCGCCTGCTTCATCCATTCCTTCATCTTGTCTTCAAAATCGGAGGACGCATTGACGGAGGACTGGGGACGGAAATATTCCTGTGCAGGGTTCGCAGATGGTTCGCTCTGTCTGCGGGGCTGCTTGTTGAAGGGCTTGTTGGATTTGGGACGGCGTTCCTCCTTGGGTAGAGCCTCACGGATGGAAAGCGCGATTTTGTGGCTTTCTTCATCAATGGAAAGCACCTTTACCTTTACCATATCGCCAACCTTTACATGGTCATTGATATCCTGAACGAAGCTGTTGGCTACCTGAGAGATATGCACCAAGCCCTGCGCGCTGCCGAGAGAAACAATGGCGCCAAAGGGTTTGACACGAACAACCTTACCTTCTACGATGCTGCCGACTTCTAATTTTTCAGACATTCCTGTATACACTCCTGTTCAAATGATGAATTGTTTGATTTGTTCTGCGCAGAAAATACTGCGTATAGTGGGTATTATATCATAGATAAAAAGGGAATACAAATAAAATTCGGTTACAAATTTGGAGGCACTTATGAAGAAAAAAGATGAGATTATTCTGGAGATTGCGGATGTGAATTTCCCCAATAAGGCGTATGGTTATTATGAGGGGGAGAAGGTTATTGTGAAAAACGCTGTGCCGGGGCAGAAGGTGCAGGCACAGGTGTTCAAGAAACGGGGCAGCGGCGTGGAGGCGCGCCTGCAGGAGGTTATTGAACGCTCTCCTCTGGAACGGGAAACGGGGATGTGTTCCCATTATGCGCTTTGCGGCGGCTGTACCTATCAGACCATGCGGCATGAGGAGGAACTCAAGCTCAAGGAACGGCAGGTGAAACGCCTGCTGGAAAACGCAGGAATCCATGTGAAAAGCTGGGAAGGCATCGTGCCTGCCCCTTCTGAAACGGGGTATCGCAATAAGTGCGAATTTTCCTTTGGGGATGAGGAAAAGGATGGCGATTTGGCACTTGGGATGCGCAAACGCATGAGCTATTATGAGGTGGTTACGCTCAAGGACTGCAATATTGTCGATGCGGATTATCTGCGCATCATCGAAGGGACACTGCACTTCTTTCAGGAAAGAAAGGTGCCGTTTTATCATAAGGCGCGCCATGATGGCTCTCTGCGCCATCTGGTAGTCAGAAAGGGCGCGGCAACAGGCGAAATTTTAATCAATCTGGTGACTTCTTCTGAGATTCCTTTTTCCGTAGAGGAATTTAAGGATATGCTACTTGGGCTGGAATTGGAAGGCACCGTCTGCGGTATCCTGCATTCTGTGAATGATGGTCTGGCGGATGTGGTGAAAAGCGACGAAATGCACCTGCTTTATGGCAGAGATTTCTTCATGGAAAAGCTGTTTGACCTGGAGTTTAAGGTTTCTGTGTATTCCTTCTTCCAGACGAACTCCGCCGGCGCGGAAAAGCTGTATTCTATTGTAAAGGAATTTGCAGGAGATGTGGCGGATAAGACGGTTTTCGACCTGTACTGCGGCACCGGTACGATTGGGCAGATTATGGCTGAAGCAGGCTCGAAAAAGGTTGTCGGGATTGAATTGATTGAAGAGGCGGTTGTGGCGGCAAATGAAAACGCAAAACGCAATCACCTTGAAAACTGCACCTTCCTTGCAGGGGATGTGCTGAAAATGGTGGATGAATTGGAGGAGAAGCCCGACCTGATTATCGTTGATCCCCCCAGAGATGGGATTCACCCCAAGGCGATTGGGAAGATTATTGCATTCGGCGCACCGGAGATAGTTTATGTTTCCTGTAAACCTACTTCCCTCGCAAGGGATTTGGAGATTTTCCAGCAGGAGGGGTATCAGGTGGAACGGGTGAAGCTGATGGATATGTTCCCCAGGACAGTGCATGTAGAGACGGTATGTCAGCTAGTTCTGAGAAAACCGGCAGTACATATCAACATTGATGTGGATGTAGAGGAGATGGTGCAGG
>JBNMGO010000050.1:0-7505 GCA_050872285.1 Anaerotignum sp. | reverse complement strand
GAATGCGGCAATCATTTTATTGATTATGATTTACTCTACGATGCTGTGTTGGGCGAAATCAGAAAATGGCTTTCTTTATCAGAAGAAGAAAAGGAAGGTCTGTTGAAAGAACTGGAACAGGCAGAGCTACAAAAGCAGAAAAAACAGGGAAATCATACGGAAAGTCAGTCCATTTTAAAGATGGAAAACAGAAAGCTGGAAATTGGAACACTTCTGAAAAATCTGTACGAAGACCACGCATTCGGACGTATCTCTGCTTTTACATATAATAGTTTAGTAAAGGAATATGAGGCAGAACTGTTTTCGTTGGAACAATCTATCGGTGCAATAAATCATCCCTTAGAAACGGATACCACAACAAGTGATGCGTACAAAGATTTCTTTCTGCTTTTGAACGAAGTTACTGAATGCAAAGAGTTAACAAAGCCTTTACTCAGAAATTTCATTGACCGAATAGAGGTAGAACAGGGACACTACGAAAAAGATGCACACGGGAAAAAAGTAAAGAAACAGAAAATCAGAATATACTACCGATTTATTGGTTGTATCAGTGAGGGAGAAAAAACATCGTAAATTTCTCTATCCACATTGTCAATGCCTGTTTACCATGCGCGCCTGCCTTCTGGAACAGGCCATCGAGATTGAAGGCGATGCGCGGCAGAAGTCCGAAATCCTCAAGCAGGGTAAACAGCGGAAAAAAGATTGCCATCGGCGGCAGCATGACCGCCACAACCCAGCTGAGTGTGAGCCAGATGCCATCCAGGAGGAGACTTTCCAACCAGAGAGGCGCGTGCAAAAACAGCAGTCCTTCCCGCAGGACGGCACCGCAGCGTTGGAACCACTGCATGAGAAATTCGGACGGGACATTCGCCCCTGCGACCGTAATCCAGAACACGCCGCCCAGTAGAAGCAGCATCAAGGGGATGCCCGTTTTCGGGGAAAGCAGAATGTTATCCATGCGCTCGGTGCGGCTGTCACGTTCCTCTTTTTTCTGCACAACGGCATCGCAGATTTCCTTTGCACGAGAAAGAAAGGCAAGAGAACGATTTTCCTGAAATTCCGCGGAACGATAGCCGATTTCCGTTTCGGGGGCAAAGGCATCCCAATCAATACCAACGGGATGGATGGGTTTCCGCCCTTCTGCCACGGCAAGGAGCATTTCCCTGAGTTCCTGCAAGCCTACGCCCTGCCTTGCCGCCATTTTAATCACAGGCACGCCTGTCAGCTTTTCCAGTTGTGCATGATCTATGGAAATGCCCTTTTTCTCCGCCTCATCGGTAAGGTTCAGGCAGAAAATGACATTTTCCGTCAGCTCCATGATTTGCAGACCCAAGGGGAGATTACGTTCCAGAGAGGTCGCATCCAGAACCACAAGGACAATGTCCGGCTGTTCATAGCAGATAAAATCCTTGGCGGCGCGCTCCTCGGCGCACTCGGAAAACAGGGAATAAATGCCCGGCAGGTCATACAGCTCTGCCTGCCATGCGCCCAGAGAAAATGTTCCGACGGCATTGCCGACGGTCTTCTCTGCCCAGTTGCCCGTATGCTGTTTGAGTCCCGTGAGAGCATTAAAAACGGTACTTTTGCCCGTATTGGGGTTGCCTGCCAGCGCAATCCGCAGGCGGTTTTTCTCAGGCATCCTGCATCCCCTCCTCCACAAAAATACGTGCGGCATCAGTATTGCGCAGGGCAATCAGCGTATCCTTCACCCGATACACTCGTGTACCGCCGCCTGCACATTCATACAGCGGCAAAACCCGACTGTCTCGGAAAAAGCCCAAATCAAACAGACGCAGACGACCTTCTCCCCGTACCTCCTGCACGAAGCAGGGCTGTTCCACGGGAATTTCCGTCAGATTCTTTGACATAGCCATTCCTCCTTCAGAGGTTTGATATATTCAATATATCCGAAGGGGGCGGTTCGGGTGCTTGTCAAGGCGGCAGCTCTTAATTGTAAACCAATATTATTTTTATTGTTGACAATATAAACTGCCTATGCTATACTTCCAAAAACGGAGGTAAGAAACATGAATACAACAACAATGCAACAAAGCAAAACAAGAGATATTGTCTTTATCGGGATTTTCGCGGCACTGATTGCCATCTGCTCCTGGATTTCCATTCCCACGACCGTCCCCTTCACCTTACAGACGATGGGTGTTTTTACGGCAGTCGGGCTTCTGGGGGGCAAACGCGGCAGTCTTGCCGTTCTCATTTACATCCTGCTGGGGCTGGTTGGTCTGCCTGTATTCGCAGGCTTTTCGGGCGGCGTAGGTGTCATTTTCGGCACAACGGGCGGCTATATTGTCGGCTTTCTGGCATCTGCTCTGCTGATGTGGGGCATCGAAAGCATCTGCGGCAGAGGGAAAATTGTGCTCGCCATTTCCATGGTGCTTGGCTTAGTAGTCTGCTACGCCATCGGGACACTCTGGTTTATGGTGGTTTACGCAAAAACCTCTGGTGCGGTCGGTCTGGGTACGGTTCTGGGCTGGTGCGTCATCCCCTTCATCATCCCCGACCTTGTTAAGATTGGGATTGCTCTTTTTCTGACGGAGCGGTTCCGGAAGGTGATTGCATGAAAAACGAAGAAATGAAGCTGCGGGCACATCACGGGATGTGCCTTGCTTTCTTTGAAGGAAAGGGCTACAGCGACAGCTTTACCGCCCACATGGCGCAGGTTCTGGCACGCTTGGAGCAGGAAAACCCGATGGTTACAGTTGTTGCCGAGGCGGACTGCATTTGCGGCGGCTGTCCCAACCTGACGGACGGGCGGTGCGAAAAAGCGGCTTTGGTGGAACGCTATGACAAGGCGGTGCTTGCCCTCTGCGGCATGGAGGAATACCGCAGATTGCCATGGCGCACATTTGCGGCACAGGTGGCGGAGCGGATTCTTTCGCAGGGGAAACGGGAAAAAATCTGCGGCGGCTGTCAATGGAGTGCCATCTGCAAAGAAAAAGAGACTCTGTACCGCCTGTGATTTCTATGGTAGGATAAACAAGAGGTGATACTATGACAAAGGACGCAGTTCTTGCGATTTTGAGAAAAGAAAACGGATATATTTCAGGGGAACACATCAGCCGGCTTCTGGGCGTGAGCCGTGCGGCGGTCAACACTGCCGTAAAGGCACTGCGCGCGGAGGGCTATGAAATTTCCTCCTCAACGAATAAGGGCTACCATCTGGATGCCGTGCCGAACAGCATTTCCGCAAAGGAGCTTTCTGCTTATCTGGATGCGGAACGGATGCAGGCGGTGGAATGTCTGGATTCGATTGATTCGACCAACAACCATCTGCATGAGCTGGCACTTGCAGGCGCACCAAACGGACAGGTTGTGCTTGCGAACAGGCAGACGCAGGGAAAAGGCAGACGGGGACGCGCTTTTGCTTCGCCGCAGGACAGCGGGATTTATCTCTCCATCCTCTTTTATCCCGACAGCCCGCCGACAGATGTTGCGGAAATTACGGCATGGACGGCGGTTGCGACGAACAACGCCATTGAAAAGGTCTGCGGTGTGCGTGCAGGCATCAAATGGGTGAATGATTTAGTGATTGACCGCAGGAAAATCTGTGGCATCCTGACGGAAATGTCTGTCGAAAGCGAAAGCGGCTATATTCAATATCTCATTATTGGGATTGGGATTAACGTAAACGGGCAGGCGGAGGATTTCCCCGAGGAAATCCGAAACACTGCCACTTCCCTTGCGATGGAAACAGGGAAAACCTATTCCCGGGCGGAGCTTGCCGCGGCACTGATTCAGGAGATGGACAAGCTGTGTCAGGCATGGCCGAAGGGAAAAACGGAATATCTGGAAGCCTACCGCAGGGACAACATCACAACAGGCAAGGAAATCACCGTTGTGCGCGGCGCGGAGGAAACGCCTGCATTCGCGACTGCGATTGGTGATGATTTTTCGTTGCTGGTGCGCTATGCCGACGGGCGAAGCGAGAAGCTTTCCAGCGGGGAAATCAGTATCAAAGGATTATATCGCTGACGCGTAAGTCGAAAGCATATAAAAAAGCCTTCCATGAAAATGGAAGGCTTTTCGTATATAGCCGTTTGCCAAGGCAGCGGAAGGGTTCGGGAAACGAAGCGTCGTCCCGAATGGAATCCGCAGAGGGGGCTTTGCCCACTCGAGGAAAACAGTACGTTTCAAGGCTTTTGCCGCCGGAACGTATCTGTTTATTCTTCTGTCCTAACAAGTCGAAAGCCTGCTTTCGACTTAAATTCTTATATTCTTTCTTTGAATACGTCTACCATATCCAGTTTTTCCCAAGGCAGATCCAGATCGGTTCTGCCGAAGTGGCCATAAGCCGCTACCTGCTTATAGATGGGTCTTCTCAGATCGAAGTTCTTGATGATTGCCGCAGGACGCAGGTCGAAGTTTTTCTTTACGATTTCTGTGATTTCTTCATCGGAAATCTTACCTGTGCCATAGGTATTTACCAGAATGGAAACGGGCTGTGCTACGCCGATTGCATAAGCAAGCTGTACCTCGCATTTTCTTGCAATGCCGCTGGCAACGATATTCTTTGCAACGTGTCTTGCTGCGTAGCATGCGGAACGGTCCACCTTTGTGGGGTCCTTACCGGAGAATGCGCCGCCGCCGTGTGCCGCATAGCCGCCGTAGGTATCTACGATAATCTTTCTGCCTGTCAGACCGGAGTCACCCATAGGGCCGCCGATGACAAATCTGCCTGTAGGGTTGATGTAATATTTTGTATTTTCATCCAGCAGGGAGGCAGGAATTACCTTTTTGACTACGTTTTCGATGATATCCTGTTCAATCTGGCTGTGTTCCACATCGGGATCATGCTGAGAGGATACGACAACGGTGTCCACTCTTACGGGCTTATCGTCCACATATTCCACTGTCACCTGTGCCTTGCCATCGGGGCGCAGATAAGCCAGTGTGCCGTTTTTACGAACCTCTGTCAATCTTCTTGTCAGCTTATGGGACAGAGAGATAGGCAGGGGCATCAGTTCCTCTGTTTCATCGCAGGCAAAGCCAAACATCATACCCTGGTCACCGGCACCTGTATCAAATTCGCTGTCATCCGCGCCGCTTTTGTTTTCCAGGGAATGGTCAACACCCAATGCGATATCGGGGGACTGTCCATGGATGGCGGTCAGAACGGAGCAGGTTTCGCTGTCGAAGCCGTATTTTGCTCTGGTGTAGCCGATTTCTGTCAGTGTTTCTCTGACGATTTTTTCAACATCAACATAAGCCTCTGTTGTGATTTCGCCCATAACCATAATCATGCCTGTTGTGGTGCAGGTTTCGCAGGCAACACGGGAATAGGGATCCTTTGCCAGAAGTGCGTCCAGCACGCCGTCGGAAATCTGGTCACAGATTTTATCGGGATGTCCCTCTGTAACAGATTCGGATGTAAATAATCTTCTGCTCATTTTTTTGTTCTCCTTTTTCTACACAAAGTATCAGTAGCTGTGAATAAAGTTTTCCAAGGAGAGACTTGTCTGAAATGCTTTATAAAAAACAAATAAAGCCCTTACTCAGGGCTTCTACGTCAATCTCATCTTCCGCACTGCTGCGGGGGAATTAGCACCGATGCGTTTCCGCCGGTTGCCGGGTGTCACAGGGCCCTGTCCCTCAACCACTCTTGATAAGTCCTTTATTCACTTCCTGTTGTATTTTATCGGGAAAATGGATGTCTGTCAATAAAAAATCCGCTGTTTCGGGCAATTCCCACAAATTGCATAGGACACTGCCGCAAAACAGCGGAAAAACAAGACAGTTTTACATAAGCCAAGCCGCAATCAGCCTGCGATTTTTTTTGCCAGGAAAGCTGCCGCTTCTTCCAGACCATCCAAATCATCGCCATCGAAACGACCGCTGACGGGGCTGTCGATATCCAGAACGCCAAGCACCTCGCCTGCATCATTCAGCAGGGGCACAACGATTTCTGCATTGGAATTGCAGTCGCAGGCAATATGACCGGCGAAGCAATGCACATCTGCCACAAGCTGTGTGCGCTTTTCTGCCCAGCCTGTGCCGCAGACACCCTTGCCGTAGCCGATTCTGCTGACCGCAGGCTTGCCCTGGAAAGGTCCAAGCACGAGTTCTTCGCCCTTTACCATATAAAAGCCGACCCAGTTGATATCTTTCAATGCGATGCCAAGAACGGCAGACGCATTCGCAAGAATTGCGGTTTCGTCCGTTTCGTTCTCCGTATATTTTTCGAGCTGCTCCTTCAGGAGTGCGTAAAACGCGCCTTTCTCCTCGGGATAGTCTACAGGGATATATGCCATAATACTCTCTTCCTTTCTGTTTTGTCTTTTGTATTTGCGTTGATATGATATAAGGAAACCACAGAAGGCGCGGTCTGTCAAGGAAAATTTTGCTTACTGCGATTCTTTTTCTGCTTTTTCTTTCCCAATCAGGGGCAGAAGCACCGCGCCCCATGCTTCGGTCAGCCGTTCCAGACTCCATGCCGCATTGGCAGGACTGGTGGAGGGAAGCTGCACCGCAGGGATGCCGAGCCGTTTTTCCTGATATTTTCGATATAGCTTATAGGACGTGCCGCCGTTGCAGAGGACAGCGACCTCTCCCGTAACGGCAAGAATCCGCTCCAAATCGGTAGGCTCTACATTGCGGATACTGCTGTCACTACTCCCGATGATATCACAGCTATGGATGACATCATGCAGGGCGATATGGTTTCGCAGGAGAAGTGCCTTCTTTTCCTCAATACTTTCGGGGACTTCCTCCCCCGTCACTGCCGCAAGCATTTTCCAGAAACGATTCTGCGGATGCCCGTAATAAAAGCCGACCTCGCGGGATTTTCGGGAAGGGGCTGTCCCAAGGATGAGCACCTTACAATCCGCATCGCAGACGGGGGCAAATTCCTGTGTGACCCGTTCCCAGACCTTTTCTTTTTCTGTTTTCTTTGCTTTCTCTTCCTTCATGCAATCAGTCCTCTTTCAGCCAATTTGCCGCATCCAACGCGTGATAGGTAATGAGGATGGATGCGCCTGCGCGCTTCATGGCAATGAGATTTTCCATGACAATCCGCTTCTCGTCTATCCATCCCAGCTGCGCCGCCGCCTTCACCATGGCATATTCGCCGCTGACGTTATAGACGGCAATGGGCAAATCAAAGCGGTTTGCCGCCGCTTCGACCACATCCAGATACGCAAGGGCAGGCTTGATGATATAAAAATCCGCGCCCTCCTCGATATCGTCCGCGATTTCGCGCAGGGCTTCTTTTTTATTGCAGACATCCATCTGATAGGAGCGTCTGTCACCAAACTGCGGTGCAGAATGTGCCGCATCCCGAAAAGGTCCATAATAGGCAGAGGCGAATTTTGCACTATATGCCATGATAGGAATATGCAGAAAGCCTGCTGCATCCAAGGCATGACGGATTGCCGCCACACGCCCGTCCATCATATCGGAAGGGGCAATAATATCCGCGCCTGCCTGCGCGAGTGTGACGCTCATTTTCGCCAGAAGGGGCAGGGTTTCATCATTCAGGATATGCTCCCCTT
>JBNMGO010000245.1:0-2997 GCA_050872285.1 Anaerotignum sp. | reverse complement strand
GTGAGCGTGATTCCCGTGCAGGTGAAGGAAAAGGAGAAAACGGCGCAGTTTCTGGCGGATGCGCTTGATTTGGAATATGACGCGGTTCTGGAGAAAATCGGGCAGAGGGTTGCACTGGTACGCATTAAGACAAAGGTGGACACCGAAACGGCGGCGGCAATCCGCAAGGCAAATTATGCAGGGGTAGAGGTGGACGAGGATGTCCGGCGTGTGTACCCCTATACGAGTATGGCGGCGCAGGTGATAGGCTTTGTCGGGAAGGATAAACAAGGGATTATCGGCTTAGAGGCGAAATATGACAAGCTTCTGGAAGGCGAACAGGGGAAGATTCTCACGCTGACGGATTCCAGAGGGAACGAGGTCGACAGCGAGCAGGAGCGGATTCCGCCTGTGGACGGAAAAAATCTGGTGACAACGATGGATGTGGTGATGCAGCAATATGCGGAGCAGACCATCGCAAAGGCGGTCGAAACAAAGGGCGCAAAGCGCGGCGTGCTCATTATTCTGAATCCGCAGAACGGGGAGATTTATGCCATGGCGAATTACCCCTCCTTTGATTTGAATGAACCATTTACCATACAGGATGAGACACTGGCGGCGGAGTGGGACAGCTTTTCCGAAAAGGAGAAGAATGATTATTTAAATAAAATGTGGCGCAATACCGCAATCAATGATACATACGAGCCGGGCAGCACGTTTAAAATCGTGACTTCCTCGGCAGGACTGGAAGAAGGGGTTGTGACACCTGAAAGCAGCTTTTTCTGCCGCGGATTTTATGTGGCAGGGGACAGACAGATTAAATGCTGGCGATACCCACGCACGCATGGGGCGGAAAGCTTTGTGCAGGGGGTACAGAATTCCTGCAACCCTGTTTTTATGGAGGTTGGGGAACGCTTAGGTGCGGAGACCTTTCTGGAATATATGGAGAAATTCGGTTTTACCGAAAAAACGGGGATTGACCTTGCAGGCGAAGCAACGGGCATTATTCATAAGCTGGAAAATGTCGGCCCTGTGGAGCTGGCAACGATGAGCTTCGGGCAGTCCTTCCAGATTACGCCTTTGCAGCTTTTGCGTGCCGCTTCGGCAATCGTCAACGGCGGTCATCTGATTACGCCGCATTTTGCAAAGGGAATTGCGGACGAAAACGGCAGTCTGACAGAGGAATTTACTTATGCACAGGGCGAGCAGGTGATTTCCAAGGAGACATCCGAAACGATGAAAACGATTCTGGAAAGCGTGGTTTCCGAGGGGACGGGCAACAAGGCTTATATCCCCGGATACCGCATTGGCGGCAAGACGGCAACCTCGGAAAAGCTGCCGCGCAGAAGCGGAAAATATATTGCTTCGTTCATGTCCTTTGCGCCGGCGGAAAATCCGCAGGTCATGGCACTGGTGCTGATTGATGAACCGCAGGGCGTTTATTACGGCGGTACAGTGGCAGGCCCTGTGATGCAGGAGCTTTTGCAGAATATCCTGCCGTATCTGGGGATTGAAGCGAAATATGACGAAAAGGAAGCGGAGGAAGCGGCGGAGCAGAAAACAGCCGTACCCAACCTTTTGGGCATGACCTTAAACGAAGGGAAGAACGCGCTCTTTCAGGCAGGGCTTTCCGCGGAGCCTGAGACGGAGGGCGAAACCATTACGGGACAGACACCGCCGGCAGGAGAAAGCGTAAACAAGGGGACGAAGGTTTTGCTTCGCATGGAATAAAGGAAAAAGGAATATCCTTGTATTTTTCAAGAAAAATGGCAAAAAGATTTGGTTGTAGGAGATAAGTGTGGTATACTAAACAATGGCTTATTATTGAGATTTGTTTATCGAAGCCGAAAAAGAAAGGAGGCTGTAAGAGTGAATCTGAAACAGCTTTTAGAGGGTATTTCTTATGAGGTACAGCAGGGAACGGCGGATGTGGAAATTTCCGATTTTCAGTACGATTCCCGCAAGGTAGAAAAAGACAGTCTGTTTGTCTGCATCACAGGATTTCAGACGGACGGACACAAATATATTCCCATGGCGGTGGAAAAGGGCGCGGCGGCACTTCTGTGCGAACACAGGGTGGAAAACGTACCCGAGGGCGTAACGGTGATTGTGACGGAAAACAACCGTATCGCACTGGCACTGCTTTCCGACCATTTCTACGGACACCCTTCCGTAGAGATGAATGTCATTGGTGTGACAGGCACAAACGGCAAAACCTCGACCACCTATCTGATGAAATCCATTCTGGACAGAATCGGCAAAAAGGTCGGCATTATCGGCACGATTGAAAACCGCATCGGCGAGAAGGTGCTGAAGGCGGAGCGGACAACGCCCGAATCGAAGGAATTGCAGGCATTATTCCGCCAGATGAAGAATGAGGACGTGACGGATGTTGTGATGGAGGTTTCTTCCCATTCTCTGGATCTGCACAGGGTAGATGGGATTGCCTTTGATGTGGCAATTTTCACAAACCTGACACAGGATCATCTGGATTATCATAAAACAATGGAAAATTATAAGGCGGCAAAAGGGATGCTCTTTGCACGCGCGGCAAAAAGCGTCATCAACATGGACGATGCCACAGGCGCATATATGAAGGAGCAGAGCAAGGGCGAGGTGCTGACGATTGGCGTGGACACAAAGGCAGACCTGACGGCGGAAAATATTGATATTTCCGCGGACGGGACGGCGTTTGACATGCTTTGGCAGGGCAAGAGCCATCATGTACACCTGCATACGCCGGGACGATTCAGCGTATACAATGCACTGGGCGCGGCAGGGGCGTGTATTCTGCTTGGCGTGCCTGTAGAGGAAATTGTGGCAGGGTTGACGGCAAACCCCGGCGTTTCCGGCGGATTCCAGACGGTTCGCAGTAAAAAAGGCTGTCAGGCGGTTGTGTACTATGCACACACACCGGACGGCTTGGAAAATGTGCTGAATACAGCGAATGAATTTGTAAAGGGCAAGCTGATTGCGGTATTCGGCTGCGGCGGCGACAGAGACAGAACGAAACGCCCC